>JADGQE010000049.1 GCA_017882055.1 Thermoflexales bacterium | reverse complement strand
TTGTAACCGTACACAATCATGCCGCGATCGCCGTTGCTTTGCAGCACACGCGTCGTCATCTCGACGGGCATGCCAATCTTGATATCCTGCTTATCGACATCCGTCAACTGCGCCGTGATCAGCGGGCCTTCGATCAATTTGACGAGCGCCACCGTATACGGCGCTTGCTCTTCATGGCTGGCCGGGGCCTGATAGACGGTGCTGAACGAGAAGACTTCACCGCGCCCTGAAAAAGCGAACGGTGTCTTGGCCGGTGCGCCGCATTCCGGGCACACATCGCGCGGCGGGAACAGCTTCGCCTCGCACTTGGGGCAGACTTCGCCTACCAGCGCATAACGTTGACTTCTAAGTCTCCAATGTCGTGGAATATCCATAATAAACCTCCAGTTTAAGTCCAAATAGATTTCGAACTACATATGACGTACTGCGTACTGCGTATTGCGTAAATCAACCAACGGGATACGCAACACGCAATACGATCTAATCAGTCTCGCACCAAAATATGTGTGACCGCCGTCGCTCCGGTCGCACCGAGGTTCTGTGCCATGCCGATGTGAGCGTTGGCGATTTGATTCGGCCCGGCCGCGCCGCGCAGCTGCTGCACTACTTCGACGATTTGATAGACACCGGTCGCGCCGCCCGGATCGCCGCGGCCCTTCAAGCCGCCCAGGGTACTGATCGGCGTCGTGCCCTCCCGGCCGATTCCGCCGCGCGCCGCGAAGGTCACGCCGTGGCCGCGCTCCGCAAAGCCGGCGGCTTCAAGTGATAGCGCCGCGAGGATCGTGCTGCCATCATGCAACTCAAATAGATTGATATCTTTGGGCGACAAACCGGCCTGACGAAACGCTTTGTTCGCGGACAACTCCGCCGCTGTTAACCACAACGGATCGTGCCGATCGCCAATGGCTAACGCGTCGGTCGAAATGCTCGAGGCCACGATCCGCACTGCGCCGTTGTTGCGCGTCCTCGCCCAATCGGTGGCCGCGAGCACGACGGCTGCCGCACCATCCGCCGCCGGAGCCGCATCGAACAAATTGATCGGATCGGCGATCATCGGCGCTTTGGCAAACGACTCGACCGTGAGTTTGTTGTGATACATCGCGTTCGGATTCGTCGCGGCGTTGGCATGCGCGTTGACGCTGAAGTGCGCGAAGTCGGCTAAGACAGCATCGTATTCGTACATATAGCGGCGCATCAACATCGCGGCTGCTGAGAGCGGCGTCACGCCGTGCGCTCCCTCGTAATCACTATCGGTCGCCGTCAACTGCGCCGAGACCGATTCTGAACCCAGCACGTCCGTTAGCTTTTCAACGCCAATGACGATGGCAAAATTGACCGCGCCGCTGGCTATGGCCAGATAGGCCTGTCGCAGCGCTGCCCCGCCCGAAGCCGATGAAGCTTCGACCGTCATCGCTTCGATGCCGCGCAGTCCCACGTAATCCGCGATCAGCGCGCCCAGGTTCATCTGTCCGCCGATCAATCCGGCGGCCATATTGCCGACATACAAAGCATCGGCGTGATCGATGTGAGCATCGGTTGCGGCGGCGCGCACTGCTTCCAGGGCTAAGTGCCGCAGCCCAATATCCCAATGCTCGCCGACAGGCGTTTGTCCAATTCCGATAATACTGACGTCACGCATAGTTACGCCATCATCAGTTTCTTGCGGAAGCGCACGTAAGTCGCGTAATCGATCAGCGTGCGGCGGGCAATATAGTCACGCGTTTTCGGCGCGAGCGCCTGGCGGTCCGTGATCCGATCGGTCACGCGCAGGCTGAAGGCATCGCTGCCCGCGCCCGATCCGAACGAGACTTCCATAATCCGATCGCCCGGCCTGGCCTGATCGAGTATTGCCGTCAAACCGATCAAGCTCGATCCGGCATAGGTGTTGCCAATTTCGTTGACGAGCAAGCCAACTTTGTATTGTTCCGGTTTGAAGCCCAGCAGCTGCGCGGCACGCTGCGGAAACTTCACATTGGGCTGATGGAAAACGACGTAGGTGTAATCTTCCGGTTGCGTGCCCATTTCGCGCATGAGCTGCTCGGCCGCCGCAGTAATGTGCTTGAAATACGCGGGTTCGCCCGTAAAGCGGCTGGCATGTTCGGGATAATGCGCATACGGCCGTCGCCAGAAATCGGGCGTATCAGTCACGTAGGATAGCGAGCCTTCGATCAGGGTCAGGGCTTCTTCGGCATCACCGACAATGTAGGCCGCGCCACCCGCGCCGGCTGTGTATTCAAGCGCATCGCCGGGCCGGCCCTGGGCCGTGTCCATACCGATGGCCATGGCGTACTTCGCCATGCCTGAGCCGACGAAACCGGTCGCGGCTTGCAGCGCTTCTGATCCAGCTTTGCACGCGAACTGCCAATCGGCGGCCTGTGTAAATGGCACTGCGCCGATTGCTTCGGCCACGATCGTTGAAGTGGGCTTCACCGCATACGGATGGCTTTCGCTGCCGACCCAGATCGCGCCGAGGTCTTCGGGATTGATGCCGGCGCGAGCAACGGCATTGCGCGCCGCTTCGATCGACATCGTCGCCACATCTTCGTCGAGTCCCGGCACCGACTTCTCTTTGATCGGTGTGCCTTCCGCGCCATCGGTCCACACCCGCGAGACTTCCGTTCCAGGCAAGCGATAGCGCGGCACGTATGCGCCGTAACCGATAATGCCCACTGGTTTATTCGACTTCATCAACGCCATTTGTTGCTATCCTGTTTTGGACGCTGACTCTGGCACTGCCCGCCAGGGCAAGTGTTAACGCAGATGACCGCAGATTAAGATATCGAATCAGCGAGATCAGCGCGGATCAACGTCCCGTTTTTCTATTGGTAAATAAGACTTGATTTCTTCCACGAGCGCCTGCGCTCGATCTAAGCGAATCTGTTTCTCATTCACCATCTGCGCCGCGATCTTTTCGATCTCGTCGCCGCTCGCGCCGGCGGCCATAGCCAGTTGCCGCGCATGCAAGCTCATGTGTCCGCGCTGAATGCCTTCGGTGGCCAGTGCCCGAATCGCGGCGAAGTTCTGGGCCAGGCCGACCGACACGATCACTTCGGCCAACTCGCGCGCCGACTGAAGGCCCATGATCTTCAACGCCACCTGCGCGGTGGGATGCACCTTCGTCGCGCCGCCAATGATGCCCACGGCCATCGGCATTTCCAGTGTGCCGACGAGGTTACCCTGGCTGTCGGTGCCCCATTGCGATAGAGACGTGTATTGGCCCGATCGAGCGGCATAGGCGTGTGCGCCGGCTTCGATCGCACGCCAATCGTTGCCGGTGGCGATGACGACGGCGTCGACGCCGTTCATGATGCCTTTGTTGTGCGTCGCCGCGCGATAGGGATCGCTGGCTGCAAAAGCATAAGCTTCGATGACGCGGTCACGCACGAATTCGCCGTCGAACTCGTCGAATGCCAGCGCAGTTGTCGGAATAGTGCAGGTCGATCGGGCGAGGCGATGATCGGCCAGGTTGCTGAGGATGCGCAAGTTCACACGTCCGCCGGTGATCTCTTCGACCATTGGACGCAGCGCTTCCGCCGCCGTGTTGACGGTGTTCGCACCCATCGCATCGCGGCAGTCATACAGCAAGTGCAAGACCAACTGCGGGCGGCCCAACGGCGAGTCTTCGATCAAACGAACTTCGATATCACGCGGTCCGCCACCCAGATTGACGATGACCGGATCGGTTGTTTTGGCAAAATCGAGGATGCGCTGTTTTTGGGCCAACAAAGCCAATCGGGCAGCATAAGGATTGACCAGATCGAGGATCTGCAGCTGGGCGATCATCACCGGCTCATCGCTGCTGGCCACAAAGCCGCCGCTCTCACGAACCAACCGCGCCGCTAAAGAGGACCCTGCGACGACGGACGGCTCTTCGATCACCATCGGTACCAGCACTTCCTTATGGTTAACTCGAAAGTTTGTGGCGATGCCAAAGGGCAGACCATAAAGGCCGATCACGTTTTCGATCATGTGGTCGGCACCTTCAAGGCTGAGGCCAGCCACATTCGACAGGCTGGCGGCTTCTTCAGGTGTCAGGCCTGATTGTTGGACAACGGTTTGAAGTCGTTCAGCGAGGTTTTGAGTGTAGAAACCTGGTAATCGCGAAGAAGTAATCATAATTGTTATATCGAGCATCGAGCCTGTCCCTAGATCGGACAGGCTCGAAAACTTAGTGTGAGTATAGCACGCCTACGCTCTCAAAATCTATCAGGATTGAGAAAATTATCATCCAAGACTTTTAATCTCAATAGAATCATCTATAGAATGTCAACCAGCCAGTGCAATCAAAACAATTACCGGTTTATCAAGAGGGAGGCTGCCAATGAGAATAGACCAATGAGGAAGTGGGTGGCTGAAAAGAGGTCGATCATTTGTTTGTTATGCCAAGTAGTTTTGCAAAGCCTTCAGGCGTGAGCTGTCCGGGTACGCGCAGCCGTGTCCAGAGCAATGACTCACTCAAGGAATGAATCCGGCCATTGATGGTCGTAACCGCTGCCCAGAAATTGTTGGTATTTAGAAAGCGCAGGAGCGTATCATTGTACTTGCCTGAAGGATAAGCCATGAAGTTGACGGGGCGGCCCGTGTGTCCTTCGATGGATTGTCGCCCGCCGATGATCTGAAAGATCAGACATTCATAAGAACAGTAGCGGAGATCGATGTGATCCTTGCTGTGCAGCTCGATGTCCATGCCGTTGTCGCTCATCTCTTTGATCATCGGCCACGACATGTAATTCGGATCAGCGTAATCAGACGACTCAGTCAGCACGAAGAACGTGCCGATCAGGCCGTACTTTTGCAGGATGGGATAAGCATTCTCGTAATTGTCGACGTAGCCGTCGTCAAAGGTAAGAACAATTGGCTTAGCCGGCAGATCGCGGCCTGCTGCCAAATACTGGTACAGGTCAAGCAGGGTGATAGATTGATAGCCGTTGTCGGCCAGCAACTTCATCTGGGCGTCGAAGTGTTCTGGCGAAACCGACAGTCCTATCCGAATTTTGTCGTTCGGGTTTGGCGGCGCCGAAATGTAGTGATACATCAGGATTGGAACGTTGGCCGTGCGTTTAACGCCATCCGAAGCAGGCTGCAGCACTGGAACGGGTGTAGGAATCGCCGTTGGCTCTGAGGTGGGTATCCGTGTCGGCGGGGGTGGCGTTGCTATCGGACGCAGAGTGACAGTAGAGGTCGGCTGCGAAGTCGGTGTGCGTGTCCCAGTGGGTGTCCCGGTGGGATCAAGGTTATATGGCTTATTCAGTTTGTCGGCCGCGACGGCTGCCTGCCGAGACTGCATCGTCGCGATCAAAACAAAGAGCAAGGGTAGCAGCATGCCCTTGAAAAACAGCCGGATTGGTCGATGGCGTGTGAACGGCACGTCTGAATTCATTGCTGAGAGGCTACCTTAGGCAAAGTGCGGTGTCAAGCGCAGCCTTAAGACAAGACCCCGTTGCCGCAAGGACAACGGGGTTATACCTTACGGGACAATGTCGATTGATCTACTACTTCTTCTTCGACACGGGTTTCTTAGCCGCTGGCTTTTTGGCCGCTGGTTTCTTGGCCGTTGACTTCTTAGCGACAGGCTTTTTGGCGGCGGCTTTCTTGGTTGCCGGTTTCTTGGCGACAGGCTTTTTGGCAGCGGCTTTCTTGGCCGCCGGTTTCTTAGCGGCAGGCTTCTTAGCAGCCGGCTTCTCCACCGATTTCTCGGCTTCCAACAACAACGGTTTTTCGGGCGCCGCCAATAGGTCGGGTTGTGGCTCCGCGGGAGCAGCGGAGCGCAGACCTTCGACCGGAATGCGGATCACCCACTGGCAGCGCGGACAATGCTCAATATGGTGCGTCGCCTGGTTTCTGTCCGCTTCGGCCACAGCTGCGGTCTGGCTCTCAGCACCCATCGTCGAAGTCCAGCCGCAGTTCGGGCAATGTATTTCAAACATGTGTATCCTCCTGAATGGTGAAGTGACTTCTGCTTAGAAGACTATTTTACACGGTCGAGGCTGAAAAGCAAGTTCAGGATTTTGACCAAAACGAAAGCCGCACAGAACACAGTGCGGCCTTGTTACGCGTGAGGACCTGCGTAAAAACTATTTGGTTTTCTTGGCCGGTTTCCTGGCTGCCACTTTCTTCTTGGGCGCAGCCTTCTTAGCCGGCTTCTTGGCGACTTTCTTGACAACTTTCTTGGCCGCTACTTTCTTCTTGGGAGCGGCCTTCTTCTTAGGGGCCGGCGGCGCAACTACTTCGGCTTCCGGCGCGGGTACGGGCACTACTACCACGGGTTCCTGATCCTGCCTTAAATCGTGCATCATCGTGAAGCCTCCTGATAAAAGTTTTTGATGTCAAGCGAACACGCGCCAACGGCACGTGGACTTGCAAACCTGGTCTTGTGGCCCGATCAGCAATGCCGTGTTAGTACCTAACTGTTGAAATCCTTGTTTTTCTGGCAAGGAATTGAACCACGGACACCTGCACTGCATCCGCAGCGCGGTGCAAGTGTGACACGGATGTCACTGATGATAAGTTTTGAAATCCGTGTTACACCCGCACTGCACGCTTCGCGGCAGCGCGGCGCCTGGCGGGCCACCCCGGCATGCCGGGGGTATGGCCTGCAAGTGTCTGTGCCATCCGTGGTTGCTTTGGTTCCGGCTGGCCCGAGTTAGGTGACTCATTGAGATTTATCAAGTTGCTGATGGCAACTCATTGTATAACAATACCGCGCAAGAATCAAGGCTTTTTGCGACCAATTTGATCAAATTGGCTGATTTGATCGATCGGGCCATGAAGCGATCAAGATCCCGATCAGGATCACGGCGGCTCCGATGATGGTCAGCAGCGGAGGCAATTCAGCTAGCAGCAGGAAGGCGAGAATCGACGTTCCGATTGGTTCGGCCAGTGCGACAATCGCCACGTAGGTCGGCGGCAGAAAGCGCAGGGCGTAATTGTATGAGGAGTGTCCCACCAATTGCGGCAAAATTGCCAGCAAAATCAGCCAGAGAAAGGCCTGCACCGAGAACGGATTGCCGATCGGGTTTATCACGAATGACTGGCCAGTGATGGCGGCCAGGCCGATCAGCACAACCGCCGCTGTGCCGTACACCACAAAGAGATAGGCCAGTAACGACATGCGGTTGCGCAGGTGGCGGCCAATCAGCAAGTAGCCGGCCACGAACCAGGCACCCATTAAGGCCAGCAAATCGCCCCAGACTTGCGCGCTCATTATCCCGGGCCCGGCGCACGAACCCGCCGGAGGGGCGCTCGCATCCGATAAGCCGACTAATAATCCGCCCACCACAGTCACGATTAAGCCCGTGACGAGCGACCGTGACAAGCGTTCGCGCAGAAACAACCATGAAGCCAAAGCGACCCAGATAGGGGCAGTGGTTACCAGCACTACGGACGAGGCAATTGTGGTGCAATCGAGTGATGAGATCCAGGTGGCAAAATGCAGCGCGAGGAAGCCGCCCGAGAATAGTGCGGCGATCCAGTCGGCGCGGGTTAGCCGGAGCAGCTCGGCGCGATGGCGGCGCAACGCGATCGGCGCCAGGATCAGGGTCGCCAGGCCCAATCGATAAGCGGCAATGACCAGTGAGGGGACCTGCTCCTGACGCGCAAAGCGAATAAGGATTGAGGCGGTGGAAACAGCGAGAATGCCAGGGGCGAGGATGCTAAGCAAGCGCAGTAAAGATCGGGTAGGCATGAAGATCGATCGGCTTAAAACCGGCCCGATCGTTTGTGCTCCTCTTGACAAGCGTTTTGATTGAGGCTACAATCCAAAATAGTAGCGGGGATAAGTGTATCACTCGTTTGCATTGCGATCAACAGGCACAAGCGCAACGCACCACAGATAGCCAAATAAACCAAGATGAAGGAGAACTCAATTATGGCACACGAACTGCCACCACTACCTTATGATTACAGCGCCCTCGAACCGACCATCGACGAACAGACGATGCACATCCATCACGACAAGCACCACGCTGCCTACGTGACCAATCTCAACAAGACGCTGGAAAGCGCGCCTGCCCTTCAGGGTAAAAGCCTGGAAGATCTGCTGGCGAACTTGAGTGCCGTGCCGGACGGCATCCGCCAGGCGGTCATCAACAACGGCGGCGGAGTCTTCAATCACACCCTGTTCTGGGAATTCATGGCGCCCAAAGCGGGCGGCGAACCCACCGGCGAAGTGGCCACGGCCATCAACGCAGCCTTTGGCAACTTTGCGGCTTTCAAAGATAAGTTGAGCAATGCAGGCATGACGCGCTTCGGCAGCGGTTGGGCCTGGCTCGTGTTCGACAAGGACGGCAAGCTGGCTATCACCAGCACGGCGAATCAGGACAGCCCGATCTCGATCGGCCAGAAAGCCCTGTTGGGTGTGGACGTATGGGAGCACGCGTATTACCTCAAATATCAGAACCGCCGCGCCGATTATTTGGCCGCCTGGTGGAATGTCGTTAACTGGGCCGAAGTCGCTGCCCGGTACGCCCGCTTCAAGTAAAACTGGATCCTTACGCCGGCCAGGCGCCGGCGAATTTAAGATGGAGAGATGACAATGACCCACATTATTACGAGTCTGTGCTTGCGTGACAACGCCTGTATCGATGTCTGCCCGGTCGAGTGCATCATCCCCGGCAAACCCGAAGAGCAGTGGCCGTGGATGTATATCGATCCGGATACCTGCATCGATTGCGGGGCGTGCATCCCGGAGTGCCCGTACGAGGCCATTTTCCCTGAAGATGAAGTGCCGGAAGCCTTGACCCTGAAAGCCGGCCAGTACATCTGCAATACTAAAGAGAAGCTGGCCGATGGCGCAGCGCTCGATGGTCAGGTCGGCACCCACCACGTCAAGGTGCTCAATGCTAAGCTGATGAACGCCGGTGACGTCGTGAACCTGCATGAGGACATCCAGCCGAACTACGACTTCTACAAAGAAGGTCCCGGCTACAAAGCCAAAGATAAGTAAGTCATTGTTTGTTCAGGTCGAACGACGAGGCAATCGAGGTCAGCGCGTGCAGCGCCGGTTTCGATTGCCTCATTTGTTTTTGTGCTGCAGCGTGAATCAAGTGCCCGGGAGGAGCCATGTCTGATCAATTCCGCATCGAAAAAGATTCGCTGGGCGAAGTGCCGGTACCGGCCGAAGCGTACTATGGCGCACAGACCCAGCGCGCGATTAACAACTTTCACATTAGCGGTCTGCGACCGTGGCGGGCCTTTATCTGGAGCATCGCGACGATCAAACGGGCCGCCGCCGAAGTCAACCGTGACCTCGGCCTGCTCGACGCGCCGCGCGCCGAAGCGATCGCCAAAGCCGCGCAGGAAGTGATCGACGGCCAGTGGGACGATCAGTTCCGGGTCGATCCGTTCCAGGCCGGCGCAGGCACCAGCCACAACATGAACGCCAACGAAGTGATCGCCAACCGCGCGATCGAACTGCTGGGCGGCAAACGCGGCGATGCCAAACTCGTCAGCTCCAACGACCACGTCAACATGGCCCAATCGACCAACGATGTGATCCCCACCGCGATCCGCCTGGGCGTGTTGTGGCGCCTGGCTGAAATGCTGGGCGCGCTCGATCAGCTGGCCGAAGCCCTGGAAGCCAAAGCCAGAGAATTCGATCCCATCGTGAAGTCAGGACGCACCCATTTGCAGGACGCCGTGCCGGTGCGTCTGGGCCAGGAGTTTGGCGCGTATGCCACCGCTATGCGGCGCGACCGCGAGAAGATCGCCTTAGCCGCCGACGGACTTCGGCGGCTCGGCATCGGTGGCACGGCGACGGGGACTGCGCTTAACGCGCACCCTGAATATCACCGCCGCATGATCACGAAGCTGAGCGAACTCACCGGATTGAAGTTGTATGAATCACCTGATCTGTTCGAATCGATGCAGGCTCATTCCGACGCAGTGTTCTTCAGCGGGGCGGTGCGGACGCTGGCGCAGGACTTGATCCGCATTGCCAACGATTTTCGTTTGCTGTCCTCCGGCCCATCGACCGGCCTCGACGAGATTCGCCTGCCGGCCGTGCAGCCCGGATCATCGATCATGCCCGGCAAAGTCAATCCGGTGCTGGCCGAGATGCTGGACATGGCGATGTTCCACGTGCTGGGCAATGATTTGACCGTCACCCTTGCCGCGCAGGCCGGTCAACTCGAACTCAACGTGATGATGCCCATCATCGCGCACGATCTGTTCGAAATGATGCAGATCGTGATCGGCTCGGTCACTGCGTTCACCGAATATTGCGTCGTCGGCTTGAAGGCCAATCCAGAGAAGGCCACCGGTTGGCTTGCCAAGAATGCGATCTTGGTGACGGCGTTGAATCCATTGATTGGTTACTCGAAAGGCGCAGAGATTGCCAAAGCGGCCATGGCTCGCAATATCGCCATCCGCGAAGTAGCGCTGGAGAAGATTCAGGCGGGCGAATTGGTCAACAAGGATACCGGCAAAGCCGTGACGATTGAGGAGATCGACGCGATCCTCGGCGATATTCGTTCACTGACCGAGGGCGGCATTCATGGTGGCGGGGGTGGTGGGTGATCGACTTTTTATATCGGACAGATCGCAACCCTGCTTGAACCGGAAGAGTCAAATCGCTTTAGGAAACGAGGCATCGAATGAAGTATATCAATTTGGGTCGCACGGGTTTACAAGTTTCGCGCATTTGTTTGGGAACCATGACCTATGGCACACCGCAGTGGCGCGAGTGGGTGCTGGCGGAAGAAGCCAGCCGGCCTTTTATTCAGCGCGCCTTGGAACTTGGTATCAACTTTTTCGATACCGCAAATGTATATTCGCGCGGTGTGAGTGAAGAAGTGCTGGGCCGCGCGCTGCGTGACTTCGCCCAGCGTGATGAAGTGGTCATCGCGACCAAAGTATTCAACCCGATGGGCGACAAGCCCAATCAACGCGGCCTGTCGCGCGTACACATTATGAATTCGATCGATGCTTCGCTGCGACGTTTGGGCACTGACTATGTCGATCTCTATCAGATTCATCGCTGGGACCCTGAGACACCGATTGAAGAAACGCTGGAGGCGCTGCACGATGTCGTGAAGGCCGGAAAAGCCCGCTACCTCGGCGCGTCGAGCATGTACGCATGGCAGTTTGCCAAGACATTATATCTGGCCGATTTGCATGGCTGGACACGTTTTGTGTCGATGCAAAATCACTATAACCTGATCTACCGCGAGGAGGAGCGCGAGATGCTGCCGCTGTGCCTCGACCAGGGTATCGGTGTGATCCCGTGGAGTCCATTGGCGCGCGGCTTTCTGGCCGGAAATCGAGCGCGAGGCGGAGGGGGTGAGACGATTCGTTCCAAAACGGATGACTACGCGGCCGAGATGTATTATCAGGATTCCGATTTTGTGGTGGCAGATCGCGCGGCTCAATTGGCGCAGCAGCGCGATGTGACTCCGGCGCAGATCGCGCTGGCCTGGACGCTGCATCAATCTGCGATCACCGCGCCCATTATTGGGGCCAGCAAGATGAATCATCTTGAAGAGGCGGTGGCTGCACTGGAGATCGAGCTATCGGCCGATGAACGATCTTTCCTCGAATCACCGTATCAACCGCATCATGTGTTGGGACATATTTAGCCGGTCTCCACGATTTCTGCCTCGCCATTGGCCCCGGCCTCGCCATGAGATCGAGGGTCATTTCTAATTGTTTCTTAATAGATTTTTGGCGCAAATAGGTGTATTCTAGAACCAGCCAAGGTGGGCCGTGTTCGCGTGCTCACGCGCATGTGCCAGCTCTTTACTTTAACCAACAACATCTCTCTGGCAATCGAATAGATTCATGCATCATGCCCGCTCGTAGCCGGTGTTTTGGGCTTGGAGTGTGATGTTGTTGCTTGCGTCGATCGAATACAAGGCGATGCGAATTTACTGATTTCAATTGACAGGTCAAATGTCACGTTTTTGAGCAACTCAGAAAGATTGAATGAAAAACAGAATGACGCGCCGTGAATTTCTGTGCTATGCTGCCTGGGGCACTGCCCTTGCCGCAGCAGGTTGCACTCCATCCCAACTCCCTGTGCCGCCAGCATCTCCAACTCACACGAGCCAGTCTGTTGTTCCAACTATCGTTCCGACCTTAGTGAACCTAGCCGCAACGCCGGATACGTCGGCGACGATCAAGCCGATCATCCGCTATGTGCCCGGCTCGACCATCAAGCTCGAACAACTCCTCGGCGAAGAGGACAAGGAGTGGCATCAACCGACACTCAGCCAAACCTTTGCGCGCTACGGCGTGCAGGGCACGGATCTCGGCTATTCGTTCGAGCACCAGGGCCGCGCGTATTTCCTGTTTGGCGACACGATAGGCCGTTTGGATTATGCGCTCGATACGATCGCGACGACGGACGCGCTCGATCCGGAACAAGGCGTTCGATTGGATTTTCTCACGGTCGGCAAGGATTATCTTACGATCCAACCGCCGAGCATCAGCATGGGCGGGTTTGAAACGCCGATTGGCGGCATCAGCCTCGGGGGACAGATGTACGTCGCCGTCAGGACGAATCATTCGGCGGATTGGTCCACCGATCGGTCTGTGCTCACCAAGTTCACACTCCCTTCCACTTTCCAACCACTTCGCACGATCGCCCAATCTCCGGCGGGAAGATTTCTCACGATGTCGTTGCATGCTGAGCCAGGACCGATCGCAGGACTTCCGCCCGGTGGACCTTTCGTCTTCATCTGGGGAACTGCTGCGTATCGCCAGAGTGATGCGTATTTGTCGATCGTTCCAACCGCCAACTTTGAAACCGGGACGGGAACACGTTATTTTGCGGGGATGAATGAAGTGAGTACACCGCTTTGGAGCGAGAACGAGTCAGACGCCCAGCCCATCGTCAAGAACGGGACGATGGGCGATCTATCCGTTACGTGGTGTAAGGATCTCGGCTTGTGGTTGATGACCTACGATAGTCGGGAGCCGGCACCTCGTGGAATTCTATTCTCATACTCACCTACACCGTGGGGGCCGTGGAGCGATCCACAGATCGTGTTTAACGAGGTGCGTGACGGCGCGCTGGGCAAGTTCATCCACGATCCGCATGTGAAGCCAGACGATGGGCTGGCGGGTCCCGTCATTGGAGAAGGCCAAGCGAACCCAGCTGCCGTCCAGGGTGGCGCCTACGCTCCGTACGTCGTGGAGCGTTGGACGAAAGTTCAAGGCAATGAGCTAAATCTGTACTATTGTCTCTCGACGTGGAATCCTTACGTTGTCGTCCTAATCAAATCACGGCTGAAAGTTGAAAAAAGTTAAGGACGAATATCCGATCAAACTGAAAAGGATAATCTCATGAAAGCGCCGACCCGATTGACAATCTTAGTATTTACGCTCGGTTTCCTGGTCGCATGTGCGACACCTGCATCCTCACCAACCACGATCCCCGCACCTATCGCCGCGCCAACACGCGCGGAAGGTACGAGAAACGCACCGCCCCCCTCTCGTAGAGCGACCCTCACTGTACCTGCACTCACTCCCACTCCCTCGATCGTCTCAACGAACAATACGCCGGCACCGCTTATTCCCAGTCTAGCCACTCAACCACGCGGCCTCACGGCGGTGAACAACTTTGAACCCAGTAAGCAGGGGGGCGGCTTGTTTAATGGCAGCTTGTTTGATGACGG
>JADGQE010000356.1 GCA_017882055.1 Thermoflexales bacterium | reverse complement strand
CAGTGACTGAGATGCGATTATTCGACAAGTGAATGCAGCGTTCGATGAATTCCGGCTGGGTCACTAACCGATCGGCCATGTCATGACAGGTGCGCAAGCCGCACAGCCCGCAGTTCAAGCCGGGCAAATCGTCGACGGTGATAGGTTTTGTTGGGGTGAGCATGATTTCTCCCTGTTAGGCCGCCACGAATTGGCGGGAAGTAATGGGCCGCAGTTCCGCGGCGATTTGAGGCAGCACGTTCAAGAAACGATCGACTTCGGCGGCGGTATTGAAACGTCCGAGGGTGATGCGCAGCGAACCGCGCGCGCGGATCATGTCAAAACCCATCGCCTGTAGAATGTACGAGGGTTCGCTGCCGTGATGAGCGCTGCACGCACTGCCACTCGAAATCGCGATACCCGCTTCATCGAGAGCAAGCAGCAGCTTGATCGCTTCACCTTCTTGTCCAGCCAGGCCCAAACTCACATGTCCCGGCAAGCGTTTGTAGCGATGGCCGATAAGATAAGCGTTAGGCAGCGTCGCCGTAATCGTATCGATGAGCCGATCGCGCAGCTGCACGAGATACGAGGCTTCTTCGGACATCTCGACCCGCGCAATCTCGGCGGCCTTACCCAATCCGACGATGCCCGCCACGTTCTCGGTCGCCGAGCGCAGGCCGCGTTCCTGGCCACCACCATGCACCAACGGATTGAGCGGTACGCCGTTGCGCACAACCAACGCACCGACGCCTTTGGGTCCGTGCAACTTGTGCGCCGATAGAGACAACAAATCGATCGGCTGGGTTTGGAGATTCAACGGAATCTTGCCGACCGCTTGCACGGCATCGGTGTGAAACAGCGCGCCGTGTTCATGCGTGATGCGGCTCAATTCCGTAATCGGTTGCAGCGTGCCGACGACGTTGTTGGCTGCCATGATCGACACGAGGCGGGTGGTTGAACGCAGGGCTTGGCGCAGCTCATTTGGATCGATCAAGCCGTCCCCATCAACCGGTAAATAGGTTACGTCCACCCCGTGCTCCTCAAGGTAACGGCACGTTTCTAAAATCGCGGGATGCTCGATGGAACTGGTGATGATGTGATTCAGTTGTTGACCCAGTGCTTCGATCACACCGATCAAGGCCATATTGTCGGATTCAGTGCCGCTGGCCGTGAAGATGATCTCATTTGGCTGCGCGTTGAACAGATCAGCCACTTGCTGCCTCGCTTGCACCAATGCTTCATGCGCTTCGCGCCCGGCCCAGTGCAGACTCGATGGATTGCCGAACACCCCATCCAGATAAGGTTCCATCGCCTTCGTCACGCGCGGATCAAGCGGCGTAGTAGCCGAATTGTCAAAGTAAATGCGAGCGCTCATGTCATTCCCCCCGATAGAAGGTCTGGTTATCCAGTGCACGCACAACACCAAAGTGTGACTGCCAACCGATTTCTTTCTTGCCCACGCAGATGGTGCAGGTCCCCACCGGCGGATTGCCGCGCAGCAACATGCTCTCTTCGGCATCCGGCGTCGCGCGGATATGATCAACCAACGGGTCGATGCCGATGCCGTACAGCGCGTTGACTTCGCGGATACGCACGCCGGGCGCCACGTCTTGAATGCGCGCGCGGAACACTTCGCGTTCGGCCTGCGACACCCGATCGATCTTGGTGACGACCGCGATATCGGCCAGTGACAACATTGGTCCCACCTTCAACGGCAGGTTCATGCCACTGGTCGCTTCCAGCACGATCATGCCCAGACCGCCATCGACATACGGCGAGCAGCGCAAACATAGCCCTGCTGTCTCGACCAGCAGCACATCGCTGCCAGCTTTGCGCGCCCACTGCATGGCATCGCCCAACACCATGACGTTACAGTGATCAGGACATAGTTCGCCTGAATAAACTTTGCGCGTGGGGATGCCAAACTCGCGCGCGAACTGTTCGTCTTCTTCCGCATACTGCACGTCGATCTTCAAGAACGCCACGCGCTGCCCGCTGTCTTTCAGCTTGCGAATGATATGGCGTAACACCGCCGTTTTGCCCGTCGTCGCGGGCCCGGCACAGATGGCAAGTTTCATGCTAATCCCTCCAGTTCCACTGATGTCACGCGTTCACCAAAACGAATCTTGTCGCGCAGGTTCGAGAGCACGTCGTCCAGATGACTGACGACGGTTGCCATCTTGCGCTCTTCGGCGTCGGTGTGCAGCACTTGGGTGATGCGGCCGCGCTGCATCACGATGCGATAGTCGGACAGCAGCGCGATGCGCGGATCGTGCGTGACGAAGATGAAGATCTTGCGATACTGCCGCAGCAGTTCGAGCGCGCGCGTGCGATGGATACCGGCGTTTTCGACTTCGTCCAACAGTACGATTGGCGTATTGCAGATAATGGTCGCATCGGCGATCAACAAGGCGCGCGTCTGCCCGCCCGATAGTTCCGTCATGCGGCTTTCCAGCGCGATGGGTTCGCCCGTCAACTGGTTGGCGAACGACAACGTGCGCTCGATGGCGGTCTCGCGCTCAACCAAATTGGTGATGCGAATGCGCGCGTGCGTGTGCAGGAATTCGTTCACCGGCAAGTCGGATAGAAACGTCGTGTGCTGCGTGATCAGCGCGATCGGGTTGCGCGCGGGATCGTCGCGATACTCGGTCGGTGGCCGCTCGCCGTTGATGAGGATCCGGCGGCCGGTCGGGGTGTTGGCATCCGCAAAGAGCTCGATGTCGTTGATGAACGTCGTCTTGCCGGAACCGGTCGGCCCGACAATGCTGACCACGTCACCCATCTTGAGATCGAGGCGCGGCACGGCATCCGCTTCTCCGGAGCGGCCATGTCCGTTCAGAATCGTAATGGTATCAATCATATTTCTCCTTATCCTATCGGAATAGTATAGTTACGCACAAAATGGAAACTTCAGAATTCGACCACGAGTGACTTGTGGTGAGTGTTTTGTATGTTACCCTATCGGAGTAGTATGAATTCATCGTAAATAAAAAGCCCTCACACCACGTCCGCGATGGTCGTTTTTTCCAGAGTCTCCGACACGTAATCACGAATACCTTTGAAGACTTTGACCAGATTCTTCTCTTTCTCAATCGGCGTCGATTCATAGAAATACTTACTGACGGATTCGGTCGGCGCCAACGCCCCATCAAACAGGCGAATGACTTCGGCCAACGCAATTTTGTCGGCCGGTTTGGCGAGGCGGTATCCACCGTGCTGTCCTTTGGAACTGCGCAGGTATTTCGCACGCTTCAGAGCGAACAGAATCTGCTCCAGGAACTTGAGCGGAATCTTCTGGGCCAACGCAATCGTTTCGGCCGACACGTAGCCATCGGCGTTGTGTCGCGCCAGGCAAACCAGCGCCAGAAGTGCGTATTCACTGCGGGATGTAAGTTTCATCGGCGGATTATCCTACTAAACTGATGGGGATTATATGATAACCGCAGTGATGTGTCAAGCGGTCAAATGCTGGGGAAAACGTGCGACAATGAGCCGCCCTTGGCCGCCGCCGAGCAATCTTCACGTTAGCTGGTAAACTATTTCATCTTGATGATGTTGAGGATGAAGTATGCCAACAGAATCCATTCGTGTCATTCTTGCTGACGATCACGCCGTTGTGCGCAAAGGGATTCGCGAATTTCTCACCGAGCCGGGCGACATTGATGTGATCGCCGAGGCGTCGGACGGCGACGAAGCGATCCGTCTGATCGATCAACTGCGCCCCGATGTGGCCGTGCTGGATATTCAGATGCCGAAGCGGAGCGGCATTGATGTGTGCCGTTACGTCCGCGCCCAACATTGGCCAGTCGGAATTCTCATCCTTACCGCTTACGATGATGATCCGTACGTGCTCGCTGTGCTGCAGGCCGGTGCTAACGGCTATGTCCTCAAGACGGCTGATGCCGACGAAATCATTCAAGCGATCCGTGATGTTCACGAAGGCAAATCGGTACTCGATCCCATCATTGCGCGCAAACTGATGACGCAGTTGGCTGGTCAGTCGGATAACCAACCGATCGAATCGCTCACGCCGCGCGAGATGGACGTGTTGAGATTTACCGCACGCGGCTACACCAACAAAGCGATCGGTGCGCACCTCAACGTCAGCGACCGCACCGTGCAGGGTCACCTGGCAAACATCTTCGGTAAACTGCACGTTGCCACGCGCACCGAAGCCGTCATGCGGGCCGTATCACTTGGCTGGCTGTCGCCGGGAAACACGCTCGAATGAGGTCAAGGCTGCGCGGGTTGCTGCCCG
>JADGQE010000355.1 GCA_017882055.1 Thermoflexales bacterium | reverse complement strand
CGATTCCAGATGCGTAATCTTGCGGGTCGGGTATTCTTGTACTCGATCCTGACGCCAAAGATTGCGCCGACGACGGTTGTTATTGATCGCTCACCCTGCGGTTCTCATTCATGCACGACCAAGGAGATCATGATGGCTGACAATCTAACCCCTACACCCAAAGCACCGCGCTCGCGCGCGGCTCAGGATCAGGCTTTGGCTAATCGCACTAACGAAATTCGCACCAAAGTCATCGCCGCCAGGGGCACCACCGAACTGCTGACGCTGATGAAGACGCGCGGTGTCGAAGCCGCCGAGTTCGACGCCGGCCTGTCTAAATGCGACGCAGTGCAGGCCACGTTTGACGCGCGCCAGGCTGCCATCATCGCGGCGAGAGATGCGGGCAAAGTGTTGAAGGCCGCCGATGTCGCCGCGCGATCCGGCTATGTGGATTTCCGCAAGATCGCACAGCGCGTCCTTAAAGACAATCCCACCGCCAAAGCGGCGCTCTGTCTGCCCGAGCGCCTGCTGCAAGATCAGCAGAAATTCCTCACCGACGTAGAGACGGCCTACAACTCGGGTCTCTCACACAGCACTTACCTCAGAGCCTTGACCACGCGCGGCTACGACGCAGCTGCCATTCAGGCCGAACTGGCCAAACTCAAAGCGTTGGTGCAGGCCGGCGCTGATTTAGATTCCGCGCAAAAGGCGGCTACGCGCGCTACCGCCGATCGTGAGGCGGCGGCCAGAGCGATGGACGAGTGGTGGGCAGACCTTTGCCCCGTGGCCGAAGTAGCTTTGAAAGGTCGGCCCGATTTGTTGGGATTGCTGGGCTTGTAACCTTGCGACGCCTGGCGGCCCAGGCCATGTCCCGTGCGATGCACGGGTGGCCCGCCAGGCGCCGGCGCAATGCGCCGGGCATGGGCGGGTTGAATGCGAGAGTTGTCGATCGATTCCAAAACCCTCGCAAGGATGTCCTCGGCGGACTCCGTCCGCGCTGGACCATATGATCTTCGCGCCAGAGCGAGAGACGGCGAAACAGGCGTCTTTGAAAATCGGTAACCGGCTCAGAGAGTGTTTCTTAAAGCCGCTGGCGAATGGCGCCTGGCGGCCCACCAGCGCAAAGCGCTGGGCATGGGCAATTCGCGCCTACAGTTGCACGAAGCCGACCTACGTCGGCTGGGTTCCAGTCGGCGCAGGCCGACTTTGCGCAGTTGTTGCCGCGACCCTTGCACTGCCCGCAAGGGCAAGTGTTTCAATCGCCGCATACTCTTTAAGAAACAGTCTCTCAGGGCCAGCCTTTAGAATCGCGCCAGAGAATCAAATAAGCAAACGAGCGGAGTTGCCTCTGCTCGTTCGCCTTAACCCGCGTTTATCCACATCGCTTTACCCCGCAACGGACAATCAACCTCCAGCCGTGATGGGGCCGTCGATCATGACAGCCTCCCCCACAATGAAAGCGACGCCGCAATCCGCTCGCGTTGACGGAAGACGTACACCGCCAGGCCCACCACCGAAACGATCGAGCCGGCCGCGGCCACGCCGATAAAGATCGTTCGACGATACCGCTGTTGAAGAGTCTGGCTGCCGGCCGTTCTGATCAACGACTGCTCCAGATCATGCACAAAATTCATCGAGGGTTGAACCGGCACCAGCATGGCCTGCATGTGATCGACCATCGCGCGGATGGCTTGAGCCTGCGCGTCGGCGGCCTGGGCCGATAACGCTTCGGCCAGCCATGCTTCCAGGGCGGCATCGTCAAAATAGGAGGGATTACATGGCTCGGTGGCTGACATCACGCACTCACTCTCCCGCCGTGGATTCGGTTCCCGCTAACTCATCTCGCAGCGACAACAAGGTCCGATGGTACAGCGACTTGATCGCGCCTTCCGTGCGACCCAAAATCTGGCCGACCTCGGCATTGGACAACTGCTCGACAAATTTCAGAATCAACAGTTCTTGCCGCTCGGCCGGCAGCTGGTGGATGGCCGCTAGAATTCGTTTACGCCGTTCATTCGTCTCGGCGGCCTGATCGGGTCGCTCGGTCGCCGGGCCAATCAGCACCGCATCTTCCAGATCGATATCCTGGCGGCGAGCATGATCACGATGCCAGTTCGCGACGAGGTTGTGCGCGATGCGATACAACCAGGCCGAGAAAGGCACGCCGCGATCGACGTATTCTTCGATATGCATCAACGCGCGGTAGAAGACGCGGCTGGTGAGATCCTCGGCATCATGATGATTGCCGGTACGGTAGTAAACGTAGTTGTAAATCCTGGTGATATACCGCTCGTACAATACGCCGAACGCAGCCGGATCAGTTTTGATCCGCTTCACCAGATCGAGATCACTTTCAGGTTCGGTCACCGCTCCGCCCTCGCCGACGACACGGTGTTGGCAATCTCATGAAAATAAACACCGGTCGGCCTTAATGGTTGCGCTACAATCGAATTGAGTATAACAGCCCGTTTCAGGCTGTCAACCAGCCTGTTCCGTGGTTGTGCGCGCAAATGTTGTCAGGCAGTTAGCGGACCGGGCTCCCACGCCCGGCTGAACGGTGGCACACATGCACCGCGCTGCGGATGCAGTGCAGGTGTGGGAGCCGCCTCAGCTGACATGTTTTGCGTGCACACGTTCCGTGTTAGAATACACTATCAGTTGACGTGCAACCGGCCACCGATCTAATTGGAGTCGGGCTGCACTCAACGGGAATCTTGCGCAGCACCTCACGGCATCCAATAGATCAAACACCCGATAGGATCAGTCATGACTCAACTCACTTGCCCCACCTGTCATACCGCCATTAAGCCCGAAGCTGATTTCTGTGAAAATTGCGGCCAGGAATTTTGCCCGGAGTGCCACCACACCGTCGAGCGTAACACGACGACCTGTCTCAGCTGTGGCGCGACCTGGGCTTTGACCTGCCCCGAATGTGGCGGTGAAGTCTCCTCGCTGGATACGCGCTGCCCGGCCTGTGGTACTTCGTTAGTCGATGAGGCCAAAGATGAGCCTTGCCCGCACTGCGGCCAGCCGATGCCGGCGGAGGCTGTCACTTGCCCACATTGCCAGGGCGAACGCTGCCCGGATTGCGGCAAGGGGATCAGTTCATCCGCTCTGTCTTGCCCGCACTGCGGAGCTTCTTTCATTTTCACCTGCCCCGCCTGTCAGGCCGAAGTTCCAGACGGTGCCATCAAATGCCCTGGCTGCGGCGCAAGCCTCAGTGATGAGCCGACCGGCGAAGGTGATCACTGTCCGCACTGTGGCGCAACCGTGCAGCGTGAAG
Organism: Thermoflexales bacterium; assembly: GCA_017882055.1. GTDB lineage: Bacteria > Chloroflexota > Anaerolineae > Fen-1058 > Fen-1058 > JADGQE01. Next base: position 976 of record JADGQE010000355.1, on the reverse strand, counting down.
ACGGCGTATGCGCGCTCTGCGGTCTAACCTTCTGCCCGCGTTGCGGCGAGAAGACGAGCGAGGACGATCAGGCGTGCAAGCAATGCAGATTGCTGCTCTACTTCAACTGCCCGGATTGTTCGTTTGAATTATTAGCCTCAACGCCGATCTGCCCCAACTGCGATCGGCTGTTTGTGCGTGCCTGTCCGAGTTGCCAGCACGCGATCTTCGGCGCGCCGATCGAATGTCCTGATTGCCAGACCGCGCTGCCCGCTGAAAAAGCGCTTGACTCGCGGCCTGGATTCAAATTGGGTGAGATGCTGGAAGCGGCTGCTCAAGAAATGGATTGCCCCAACTGCAAAACGCGCTTCAACCCGCAAGCAGGCCCCTGCCCTACCTGCGGCCTGCTGATCTGCCCCAACTGTCACGCGCGCGCTTTTGAAGGCGACGACCTATGTTTGCATTGCGGCGCGACGCTGCCAATCATCTATTTGGCCTGCCCGCGCTGTGAGGCCGAAGTGACGCTGGATGCCAAAGTCTGTCCGCAATGCGGGCTTGATCTATCCGGCCAGTGTCCACGCTGCCACGAGCAGCTGCCCGATGGCGCCGATCGATGTCCACACTGCGATCAGCCCGTATGCCCCGAATGCGGCTCGGCCACCACGGACGAGGCAATCCAATGTGCTATCTGCGGCGCACAATTCACTTTCGCCTGTCCTAAATGCGGCGCAGAGGTAGCGGCAACTGAAACGACCTGCCCCAATTGCCAAACAGTCCTTGAAGCATAAGCCGTGTCCCTCGACAAAGTCGATGCCACTCACCACTTTCTTGATCTGAGCGATTACGCTCGACCCGTCGCGCGCTTGTTGACGCGGGCGTTGGTGCCAACAGCGATCAGTCCGATTCACGTTACCGTTACCTACACGCTGATCGGCTTCATCGCCGCGCTGCTGTTTGCGACCGGCTCAATCACCCACGCAGCGATTGCAGGCTTGCT
>JADGQE010000354.1 GCA_017882055.1 Thermoflexales bacterium | reverse complement strand
CGAGGTGATCCTCAAGCATGCGCGCGATCTCAATCCGCTCAACACCGATCACTCTGCCAATCTGGCCCGCCTGTATCGCCGCTGGGCCGATCTCTCGACTGATCCCGTGCAGCGCAAAGCCAACCTGGATAAAGCGAACGAACAATACCGGGAAGCCACCACGCTCAGTCCCTACAACGCCGTGCTATGGGACGAGTGGGCCACCGTCTCTATCGCCTATGCCGACATGGATCGGCAGGCAGGCGACACCGCTGGCGCGGATGCGCATCTCCAGGAAGCGCAAGCCCGGCTCGATCATTCGCTGGAGATCGACAATCAGTATGAGCCGACGTACCTGTATCGCGCGCAGTTGGCCCGCTTCACGGGCAAGAACGATGAAGCGGTTCAGGCTTATCAAAGCGCGTTGAAGGTCAATTCCAACAGCACGGATGCGATTGGCGGTTTGCTCGATCTGTTCAGTTCCACCCAAAACTATACCGCCGCCGAAACCGTCGCGACCTCCTTCTTGACGGACCATCCTGATTCGCTGCTGGTGCTGCGTGCGTTGGCGCGCAATGTGTACTTCCCGCATAATCGTTTACAGGAAGCGCTGGCCACTCAGCAGCGCGTCATCCAGCTCGCGACCACGGCCAAAGATCCCAATGCCTGGGAAGATCATCGTGTGTTCGCGATTATGCTATTCCAGACCGCGCAGCTGCCGGCAGCTTTGCAAGAGGCGCAAACGGCGCTGAGTCTGGCACCCACAGATCAGCAGCCCAATGTTCAAAGCATCATCACCGAAATTCAGAAGCAAATGAACGGCGGTCTGGTTCCAACGAACACGCTGCCGGTGACTGCACCAGTGCCCAACCCATAATGGATTCGCCGCAGAGGCCGTGCATGGCCTCTGCGTTTGAATCCGAATGAATAACGATGACAACCGCTATGCTGGTTTTTGCCGGGGCGCTGTTGATCGCCTTCGGCGCTACGCCACTCGCCCGCCGCATCGCGCCGCGCCTGGGTGTGATGGACATCCCCGGTCCGCGCAAAGTGCATGCCCGGCCGATGCCGCTGCTGGGCGGCGCGGCGATCGTGCTCGCCAGCATCGCGACCCTGCTCATCTTCGAGAATCGCTTTGAGTTTCAACAACTGATCGGCATTTTGTTTGGCGCCGCCTGGGTCTCGCTGCTGGGCATCTTTGATGATCGCTGGGGGCTGCGGCCCATTCTCAAATTGCTCGGCCAGGTATTGGCGGCCGGCATTCTGATCGTCTCCGGCGTGAAGGTGCAGGTCTTCCCGATTGAAATCATCAACATGGGTGTCACACTGTTATGGGTCGTGGGTCTGACGAATTCGCTCAACCTGCTCGATAACATGGATGGCCTCTCGGGCGGCGTCGCGGCGGTGGGCGCGGCCTTCTTCATGGTAATGGCCGCCGTCAGCAAACAAACTTACGTTGGCGCGTTGGCGGCTGCCTTGCTCGGCGCGGCGCTCGGTTTCCTCATTTACAACTTCAATCCGGCCAGCATCTTCATGGGCGATACGGGCAGTCTGTTTCTGGGTTACATGCTGGCCGCCATCGGCATCAAGCTGCGCTTCCCTGATAATGTCACCTTTGTAACATGGATGGTGCCGATCATGGTGATGGGCGTGCCGATCTTCGACACGACCCTGGTCTTCATCTCGCGCCTGCGCCGGGGTAAGAACCCGCTGACCACGCCGGGCAAAGATCATACCTCGCATCGACTGGTGGCGATGGGCTTTAGTACACGTGAAGCCGTGATGATTCACTATCTGCTCGGCGGCGCCTTCGGGATGGCCGCCATCTTGATCACGCAGGCAACTATCCTGGAAGGCTATGCGATCGGCGGCGCGGCCCTCATCGCCGGCTTGTGGGGCATCTGGCGCTTGGAGTTCCGAAAGAATGACAAGGTGACAGGGTAATCCAAGTTCACCTGTCACTTCGAAGATACCGCGCGCATTTTGCGGTACGTCGCTCCATCTCTCCATCTCTCAGCTGCGAGGTTACGCATGTCTCAAATCGATCACAACATCGCCGTCATCGGCCTTGGCTACGTCGGTCTGCCGCTGGCGGTGGCACTGGCCTGGACCGGGCATCAAGTCACCGGTCTCGATGTCGACGCCCGCAAGATCGATACGTTGCAGCGCGGCGCATCCTACATTCCCGATGTGCCCGACGATCGCGTCGCGCCGATCATCGCCGATGGCCGTTTCCGCCCCACGACCAATCCCGACGCGCTGCGCGAGGTCGACGCGATCTTCATCTGCGTACCGACGCCGTTCGATGCCATGCGCGCGCCCGATCTGGCCTTCATCCGATCGGCCGCTGAATCGATCGTGCCGCGGCTGCGCGCCGGACAACTCGTCGTGCTGCAAAGCACCACTTATCCCGGCACGACCGAAGAATTCGTCCAACCCATCCTTGAGCGCACCGGCTTGAAGGGCGGCGTCGATTTCGATTTGGCCTTCGTACCCGAGCGGATCGATCCCGGCAACAAAGTCTACACGGTCGTTAATACACCCAAGGTCGTCGGCGGACTGACCGAGCGCGGCACTCAACGCGCCGCTCACATTCTGGCCGATCTGGGCGCACCGGTGAAAATCGTCTCCACGCCGCGCGCCGCCGAGATGACGAAACTGCTCGAAAACATTTTCCGCAGCGTCAACATCGCGCTCGTCAACGAACTGGCCTTACTATCGGAAAGAATGGGCATCGATATCTGGGAAGTGATCGATGCCGCCAGCACCAAGCCGTTCGGTTTCATGCCGTTCCGACCCGGCGCGGGTGTGGGCGGCCATTGCATTCCAGTTGATCCCTATTACCTCTCGTGGAAGGCGCGCGAGTACGACTTTTACACCAAGTTCATCGAGCTCGCCGCCGAAGTGAATCAGGCCATGCCATTTCATACCGTCAACCTGGTGGCTGAAGCGTTGAGCATAGCGAATAAGGCACTGCACGGCGCGCACGTATTGATCCTGGGCGTCGCCTTCAAACGCGATGTAGACGATGCGCGCAACAGCCCGGCGGAACGTGTAATCGAACTGCTGCTGGAGCGCGGCGCGCGCGTGAGTTACCACGATCCCTACGTGCCACGTTTCCACGTCGGCGGCGATGTGTTCCATCGACCAGAGGAATCATTCGAGTCCATGCCGCTCACCGACGAAGCCGTCACCGCCGCTGACTGCGTGTTGATTGTCACCGGCCACACTTCCATCGATTACCAATCCATCGCCGCCAAAGCCAAGTTGATCGTCGATACCTGCAACGTTGCACCGCATCAACCCAACGTCGTGCGGTTGGGCGCACCCTCCTAATCGAGAGCCGGTCATGAACAGAGACGTCGAATGGGTTGCACCGCAAACGGACAAGCCAATCGCCCGGAAGCGATCGCAGGCTGGCCGCCTCCTGATGTTGCTCTTGGCCGTCGGCATTAGCATTGCCATCATCGTGCTGACCAGCCAATATCGCGATCAAATTCAGAATCTCGGCCAGGCCGGGTTGTTAGGGCTATTCGTCATCAGTGTCATTGGCAATGCCACACTGATCATCCCGGCGCCTGTCTTTGTGGTCGCCTGCGCCGCCGGTCTGGCGTTTGGCCCCATACCGGTCGGTATCATCGCCGGAACAGGCGCGGCGATTGGTGAACTCACCGGCTACATGGCCGGCTACGGCGGCGAAGCCATCATGCCTGAGGGCCGGCTGTATCAGCGGTTGCAAGCCTTCATGCTGCGACGCGGCACCCTGGCCATCTTCTTGTTGGCAGCGATCCCCAACCCGATCTTCGATGTGGGCGGTCTCATCGCCGGCGCGTTGAAGATGCCCGTGTGGAAGTTTCTGTTGGCCGCCGTGATCGGCAAATCGATCCGACTGGGTATGACGGCCTGGGCCTGCGTGAGCGGCATTCCATGGTTGGGGCAAATCTTCAAGTGATTGACAACCGATTTAACTCTGCTATAATCCGCGCTCACAACTGAATGCAACTGTGTTGCACAACGCAACCAGGTTGCGCAACGACTTGGAACGAGAGGAGTAGGCGCGCGACAAACAACGTCGCGGCATCCGCCAGAGAATGAGGGTCACCGGCTGAAAGCCCTCATCGGTCAGCAGCGCCGAACGTCGCTCGGGAGTCGATTGATTGAATCACCAACCTTGCGAAGGTTGGGAATTAGATCAATCCGGGTCAGCCCGTTACAGCGAAACGAGTGCAGCAACGGACATCCGTTTATTCGATGTCTATCCGTTG
>JADGQE010000353.1 GCA_017882055.1 Thermoflexales bacterium | reverse complement strand
GTGTCAATCGCGGCGACGCGCACCGGCGGCTGGCCTTCGTCAAGCGCGCGCAGCAAGGCGTTGACGGCCTGCCGGCCCAGGCCGATGCCAATGCCCTGCGCGGCGGCCCATTCGGTCAGCCAGCCTTGTTGTTCGAACTTGATCGGCGACAGATCGGGCGGTGTTTCTTCGGTCGGCTTGCGCAAGGTGCGCTGTAGGATGCTCAATGCGTCGGTCGCCGCTGAACGCACGAACCACTGCTTGTCATCGTGCTCCAGTTTCTTGAGCAGATCGCGCGCCCAGTCCTGGCCTATTGCGGCCAGACCATACGCGGCGGCGCGCCGCACCTGAATATCCTCTTCGCCTGCGCCTTCGCGCAAAATCTGATGGCCTTCTTCGCCGCACCCGGCCAACAACTCGGCCGCTAACTTGCGATCCTCTTCGCTTTGCTCCAGCATGATTTTGATCAGCTGCTCGGTGGCCGCGTTCGATCCGGCGGCGGCGATCGCGCCGATGGCACGCAGGGCGGCGGCGTGAACCTCTGCGGCAGGATCACCCAGCGCGGCGGCCAACAGCGGCACTTCTGCTTCTCGACCGATTTCGCCCAATCCCTCCAGGGCCAGCGCTCGAGCGATCGGATCTGAGTGAGTCACGCCGCGCCTGAGCAGGTAACCCAGGCCCTTATCGCGCGTCGCCAGTAAACCGTTCAAAGCCCGATCGCGCAGGTGGCGGTATTGATCGGGTTGCAGAAAAGTGCGCGCCAGTTCACCCATCACGCGACTGCGCCAGGCCGCATCGGGTGCAGCGTGCCCCGTCCACTGTGCCGCCAGCCACAAATGTGATCGACTTAAATCATCTGATGCGCCGAGCATGAGACTGACGATCTCGCCGGGATCAGCCAGGCCCGCATAGAACTCGAAGACCTCAGTCCATTCGGGTTTTGCCCAATTCAGTTCGAGCGCTTCGCCGGTATACATGACGTGCCAGGCGGCGAGGTAAGCGGCGACACGCGGATGAATGAAAGCCCAACCGTTTAAGCCGAAAGGAACCAGCAGCCCGGTTCGCTCGACGATGTCACGCGCTAACTCGGTGGCCAGCGCCGACCGGGCGGGTTGGGCAGACTGTGCCGCCGGCGCGTCATCCGTTGGAGCGGATGAGGGGACTGGCGTGGACAAGGCGCTGATCACCGCTTGCTCGATCTCAGCGTAGGTCAATTCGATTCGATTATTCTGATACGTTGACCAGGCGATTTTGCCCAACACCGCTTTGTATTTGTCGGGCGTGGATAGATCCCTGGAGCCTTGCGGGCGGATGGCGCGATCGATCCAGTGGCCGTAGCCTTCGCCGGCTTTGGCCGGCAGGGTCGTGTTCGTTCGCCAATCGATGGCCGCCAGCATGAGATCGATCGGCACCGGCGCAACTCCGGCGATTTGCCGCAGCCCCTTCGACAGCAATTCGATGTCTTTCTGGCCGCCGCTGATCACATTGACCCAACGCCGGGCGAGTTGATCGATTTCCTTTGCCGTCCAGGGCGCCAGGTGCAGCGCAGCGAAGCCGAGGTTATTGAGTACGCCATAGCCATACGGGCCGGCCGTGACGACGATTCGATTGTCCGGGAATTTCGTCAGCATAGCGCTGAGCCACTGGATCACATTGGGATGCAGCTCTGGCGCGATTTCGTCGAAGCCGTCGATCAACAGAACGGCGCGGTTGGATTGGATGTGGTTCTTGAGGAAGGTGCTGACGTTAGAGACGATGAGGCGCGAGACATGCGCGGTGGCGGCGTTGACCAGGGGTGTCAGCGGATCGTCTTCCGTGACCGTGGCCCAATCGATCTCAGCCAGATGCAGCAGCAGCGGCGTTCGTTCGCCCACGACGCCGAATTCCGCTTGAGCCTGTTTGTCCGAATAGACGCGCGCGAGTTTGATCAACAGCGCGGTGCGGCCTGAACCCGATTCGCCCCGCACCACCAGACGATGAGCTGCTCGCAGCGCGGCACTGAGGCCGATCGGTAATTGAGTGGCCGGATCGGGTGGCGTAATGGTCGGGCGGGCCGGCGGCGGATCGAAGGATCGATCGAGGTACAGCGTTTCAAAATCGGCATAGGCCTGGGTCAAGTTCAATTGATCGCAATGAGTGCGCAGCGCCGCCCGATAACGGCTTTCAACGCTGGCCGCTAATTGATCGCGCAGACGCCGCAAGCGCGCCATGGCGGCCCCCCACAGGCGCTGGAGGGTCTCGCGGCGGCTGTAGACGATGATGGACAATACAGCACCGACGACCAGCCCAATCACGAACGACACGAGATCTAATCTCATACCGGCCCCCTGTTGAGAACCTCAACCTGGCGAGGGTTGTAATCTGGTGATTATACACAAGTGCTCAAGTCGGCGTCCCGCCGACGATCCGCGACGCCTAGCGGGCCACCCACGCTCCAGTGGAGCGTGGGACATGGGGCCGGACGCGGATCGAGAGCGAAAACCGAGATATATCTAATCACCAGTTGTAATGCAGATCGATCGTCCACACGCACAACCCTCGCCCGGTTCTTCACTCAGACTTGTACCAAAATGCGTTGGCAGTTGCCGCAGCGCGCGAATTGATCGCCCTGGCGCAGCTGCTGCACCACGCTATGCGTTGGCTTGACGCCGCAGCCGCGGCAGGCATTGTGGTCCATCTCGACGACGGCCAGCCCGCTTTTGTGCCGCCGCAGTTGATCATACAGCGCCAGATCGGATGCGCTCAATTGCGCGCGAGTGCTGGTTTGTTCCAGCGTTTGCTGCGTGATGTCGGCCTCCAACCGGGTTTGCTCGGCGGCGAGATCAGTTTGGCTGGCCCGCCACGCGGCTTCGATCTGCTGCTGCTCGGCCAGGCGTTGTTTCAGCACGGCTTCGGCTTCTTCCAGCGACAGCATCGCTTGCAGCAGCTTTTCGTCGAGCGTGGCTTTCTGGCGTTTCAACGAAGCAATATCGTTTTGCAAATCGAGCAGTTCTTTGGGATTCTTAACGATGCCGCTGTACAGACGCTGTTCAGCTTGCGTGATCTTCGTGTCCAGCGTCGTCGTCGTGGCTTCAAGTTCTTTGCGGGCCGCTCGATCGTGGACGGCGATTTTTTCGGCTTGCCAGGCAGCCGCCTGTGCCGCTTTGACTTCATCGGTTTCACGCCGGGCGGCTTTGACTTCAGTCAGGCGCTTGTTCAATCGATCGAGGGTGAGATCGATCTCTTGCAGGTCTAGCAGAATTTGGGCTTTGCTCAAAGTGTCCTCCGAATCAATAACAGCCTTGCGGTAACTGCTCAGCTTGCGTCACGGGAGCACTGCACCGCATGTGTTGCGAGCGCTTGCCCATACCCGGCGCAGTGCGCCGGTGGGCCGCCAGGCGTTTGCGAAGCAATCTCTTTGCTGATCAGCGAACATTGCCGGCTATGCCGGAGACTGCTTCGTCGCAACCCTGCACAAGGCACGCAGGGCAGGCCGACGCTCCTCGCAGTGACGGCTGAGTAGTTACGCCTTGCGAGGGTTGAATCGAGTGCTCTTGGATCGGCTGCCAAAACCCTCGCAAGGTTGAAGGCCAGATACGCTATTATAGCCCGCAATAGGATTGCCGCGCAAACTGTGCTAGAATCAGCGCATCATGGTGACCTCTGCGGAACGCCGCTGGTTGTTGATCGTGTCGAGTGGGGTGTTGGCGTTGGCTTCGCTGCCCTATGTGATTGGCGCGTTGAGCGCCACACCCGATTGGGTCTTCACGGGCTTGCAGGTCAATCCGCTCGACGGCGTGAGTTATCTCGCCAAGATGCGCGAGGGTTTTAACGGCAGCTGGACCTTTCATCTCGCCTTCACCGCCGAGCAGGGACCGGGCGCGCTTTTGTTTACGTTCTTTCTGGCGCTGGGGCATCTGGCGCGCCTCGTCAATTTGCCGCTGATTGTGGTCTTTCACCTCGCCCGGATTTTAGGCGGCCTGGCCTTGTTGTGGCTGGCGTATCAATTGATCGCCCGCGTGACCGATCAGATCGATCAGCGCCGCCGGGCGTGGTGGATCGTTGCGTTGTCGTCGGGCCTCGGTTGGTTGGCGACGCTCTTTGGTCATGGCGGCTCGTCGGATATGACGATCCCCGAATCCAACACGTTTTACAGTTTGATGGCTAACGCGCACTTCGCCCTGGCGGCGGCCATCATGCTGGCGATCTTCATCGGCGTGCTTGAGGCGCAGCGACTTTCATTCCAGCGCATTCTCTGGCTAAGCCTCTTCTCTCTGGCTTTAGCCAGCATT
>JADGQE010000048.1 GCA_017882055.1 Thermoflexales bacterium | reverse complement strand
GAGGCGTGTTGCCTGCAGATGGATCAACCTATCGAATCAGACACCCGGAGCCGACCGTTCGAGTGTCTCACAAGGTTAGCGCCAAAAACGATGACCGGCCGCGCTCGGATATCGTTCGTGCGATCCTGATTTGATTTTCTATCGAATTGTTAAAGTGCGAAATTTAGGCTAAGGGATTATTGACATCATTGGCGTGCTGATTTTCGCATCTAGGTTCTAATTTCACTAATCTATTCCAGTGGACTTTGAAACGGGCAAGCGGATAATAGCGGACGCCGAGTTCCGCCGAGTGGCTGCACTGGATGTTCGACGATCTGGACATCACACTGCCGCCGCATGACCTTGACGCATTAGCCGATTATTTCGATCGATCATTGCTGGAGGCCGATCCCGGCCCGACGTTGATCGACGGCGCGGCGGACACGATCCGGCGTTTGGCGCAGCGTTATCGCCTGGGGATTATTTCTGACTCGGGCCTGTCTACGGGCCGCACGCTGCGTGAAGTCATTCGGCGCGATGGCTTGTTAGAATGCTTTACTTGCCAGACTTTTTCGGATGAACTGGGTGTGAGCAAACCGCACGCGCATGCCTTTCGCAGCACGCTCGATCGCCTGGGAGTGTCCCCCGCTGAAGCCGTACATCTGGGTGATTTGATCCGCAGCGACATCGCCGGCGCAAAACTCGTCGGCATGCAGGCCGTGCGCTTTGCCGCCAACTACAACGATCCGGATCGCTCGGTTGAACCGGATGCCGTCGTTCGATCGTATGCCGAGTTTGAGCGCTGGCTTGAGCGGCAAGCCCAACATGCCGACCAGCCTCGGCGCTGACTATCGCCGCGTCAGCGTGCCGATCTCACGCAGCACACCATATCCGCCGCCGCCAATCATTCCCAGGCCGACCAGGACTATCAGCGGCGTTGGCGTGGGAGCGGTGAGGATACCGATCACTAAGACGCCGTGCGTAAGTTCGTATAGACCGCAGCCTGCGGTTGCCAGCCCGACGATGATGGTGCCTATGCCGATCAGAATGAGCATGGGGCTTTTGCGCACGGCGATGGCTTTGCGGTTATCCTGCTCGACATAGCGGATGAATTTTTCCACATCCGGCCACGAGCATTTGAGCTGCTCGCACAAACGCAGGATGATGTCGTTGCGCTGAGTGTGCCGGCCCAGTTCGCGGCTGACATACTGGGTTGCGGCGTTTTGATCCATCCAACATTCTCCTCAGAAGTTTTCCCCACTCAGCAACATGGGTGATTGTAATACAAGATGCCGAGTACGGCAAAACTTGTGTAATTCGCCACAGGTCTGTCAAGAAACTCTCACGCGTGCACCGATTGGCGTCGCAGTGTATAATGATTGGCGACTTGGAGCCTGTCAATTCATTCGCTGCGAGGCCTCGACATGCGAATTCGCCGATCGGTCATTATCGCGCTGCTGATAGCACTGGTTGGACTCACTGGCTGTGATAGACCCGATGACCATCTACCCTTACCCGCTACGACGATTGAAGCTATACCGGCGGCTGCACAAGCCGAACTTCTCAAATGCTCTATTCAATTTCGAGCCGGGATCAGTCAAGGGCCGGATGCCGGTGTGGCTTGGACCGGAACTCTAAAAACTGAAATCAATCCAACGGGCGTTTTCATGGGCATGCTGGCTTTGGACAGCGGCCCTGTTTTAACCGTAACCGGTCAGTTCAAAGGCCGGGCTGCCAATTTGATCGTGCACCTGGGCGGAGATCAGTTTCTTTTTGCTGTAGGCACTCTGCAAAACGACAGCGCCGATTGTGCGGGTGCGGTCGGCGGCGCACTGGCTGGGCCGCGGGGCGATAGCGGCAGCTGGGGTGACAAGTTCATCAAACGCTAACGCATGTAACCAGCGGCCAGAGTTTAAGTTGCAACACAGTAAGCGGACAGCCCGAAGAATCAGGCTGTCCGTTGTTTTTCGCCGATTCCTGGGTGTAGTACCGGATTGCGCAACGCCGGCTCGATCAGGTGGTTGGCTTACAAGCCCGCCTGTCGCAAGGTGGCACTGACGATCACTTGAGCCTCGGCCTGTATCGCCTTCAAATGTTCCGCCCCTTTGAAGCTCTCGGCATAGATCTTATAAATGTCTTCTGTGCCGGAGGGTCTGGCCGCAAACCAGCCGTTCTCTGCAATGACTTTTAATCCGCCGATGGCGGCGTTGTTGCTCGGGGCGTGGGTCAGCCTGGCAGTGATTCTCTCCCCGGCCAGTTCTTGCGCCTCGACCATTTCCGGCGCGAGGTTGCCGAGCACGGTTTTCTGCGCCGGAGAAGCCGGTGCGTCCATTCGCTCGTAAACGGAATGGCCAAATTGTGCTTCCAGGGCTGTGTAGTGTTCGCCGGGATCACGCCCGGTCGTCGCCGTGATTTCGGCGGCGAGCAGATCCATGATGAGGCCGTCTTTGTCCGTCGTCCATACGCTGCCGTCCTTTCGGAGAAACGACGCCCCGGCGCTTTCTTCGCCGCCAAATCCGAATGAGCCGTCGAGTAATCCATCCACAAACCATTTGAAACCGACCGGCACTTCATTCAGTTTGCGGCCCAGCGAGGCCGCCACCCGATCGATCATGGTGCTTGAGACGATCGTCTTGCCGACCGCGGCATCCTTGCGCCAACCTGGGCGATGCTGAAACAGATACCACACGGCCACGGCCAGGAAATGATTCGGATTCATCAGCCCGGCGCTGCGCGTGACAATGCCATGACGATCACTATCTGGATCATTGCCGAAGGCGATATCGAATTTATCCTTGAGTTTGATCAGACTCGCCATGGCATAGGGCGAGGAGCAATCCATTCGAATCTTGCCGTCGTGATCCAGCGTCATGAACGAGAAAGTCGGGTCTACGTAGGGATTCACGACCTCAATGTCGAGCTGGTACATCTCGGCAATGGGTTCCCAGAAAGCGACGCTCGCACCGCCCAGGGGGTCTACTCCGATCTTGAGGTGAGCCGAAGCCAGCGCTTCCATATTGATGACGTTCTTGAGATCGGCGACGTAAGGGGTGATGTAGTCCTCGTGCGTGGTTGCTGTTTCCAGTGCCCTCGCAAAGGACATCCGCTGCACGGCTTTCAAGCCATTCGCCAATATTTCGTTGGCGCGGTCCTGAATCGTCTTCGTCACCGTAGTATCGGCTGGTCCGCCGTCGGGTGGATTGTATTTGAAGCCGCCGTCATCGGGCGGATTATGCGAAGGCGTAATGACCACGCCGTCAGCTAAGCCGGAGGTCTTGCCGCGATTATAAGTCAAGATGGCATGCGAGATGACGGGCGTGGGGGTATAGCCAAGACCTGCCTGGATCATCAAGTTGACGCTGTTCGCAGCGAAGACTTCCACCGCCGTGGTGAACGCGGCTTCGGACAGCGCATGGGTATCCATGCCCACATAGAGTGGCCCGGTGATGTTTTTAGATTGCCGGTATTCGCAAATCGCCTGACAGATGGCTAAGACGTGATCCTCATTGAAGGATCTTTTCACTGAAGAACCACGGTGTCCCGATGTGCCGAAGGCCACTTGTTCAGCCGAGACGCTGACATCAGGTTGGCGCGTATAGTAGGCGGCGATAAGTCGCGGTACATTGACGAGCAGCTCATGTGGAGCCGGCTTACCGGCAAGTGGATGTGTGCTCATGTCTGGCAATCTCCTTAACCTCGAAGCGATGTATCGGATTAGTGAGAGTGTAGCACAATTCAAAGTCGCGCGGCAAGTTTCCATTCGGCATTGGGTGCGCGTCAAAGTCTGACGCGGATCTTGTCGCCAAAAGAGAAGCCCGACTTCTTGAAGAAGCCGGGCTTTCGGTCGTGTGGCTATTGAATTGTGTAATCTGATGGGCCAGGCCCTCAGGCTTTGTACGCAGGCTACTTTGGTGCGTAAGGATCGTCAGACTCAAGCAGTCTGGTGGCAGGCAGTCCTTTAGCGAACGAAGTCGCGTATGGGATGGAACCATCCGCGGTAGTCGCCGCGAATTCACCGGGCCAATACTGCGCCGGCAGCATCTTCGGCGTGCGATCTTTGCCGCTGGCCGGATAGTACCATGCGCGCACCGTGACATCACAAGACACTGCTATAGTCGTGATATGCGCTGCCTGCCCGGCATTCACAGGAATTGCGCTGTATAGCCGGCCTTCCGGTCGGAACCACGACCCAAAGTGACTGCGCAGTGTGATGATGCCGTCGACCGGCGCACGATCACTGGTGGTCAGCGTGACTGAACATTTGTTGACACAGTTTTTGTCGGCAACGGTGACAGTGGTCGTATCGGTTGCAAAGTCGACGAAACTGTTGCCACTCAAATGTTGCAACTCGACATTAATCTGCAGCAGCGTGTTTTCAGCCACGGCCTTTTTGCTATAGTTGGCCGTCACCGGTATGTTGAAACTGCCGCTGCCAAAGTTGCTGCTGATGGCCTGCTTCAGCCAGACCCAGTTGCCCTGGCTATCAAGGTAATAGATGGTGACCACTATCCGAGTGGTCGCCCAGCCGGAGGTGCCGGACACGGCAACGGTGGTTATGTCTTTGCACGCTGCCACACTGAAAATGCCGCCCGTGCCGGTCGGGGTGGTGGCCGACGCCGGTACAACTGATACCAGCGCCACAATGATGACCGTCAAAATTGAAAAGAGTTTCTTCATTTTGTAACCTCCTGTGATTTGTTTATGCGTTGATGCCGTCGAATAAGTCCCGCTCTACTCGACGTTGCCCGTTGACGTTTGGTTCCACCAGGCGATAGTTTTCGTAGCCATTGAGCCTGCGTCGCATGAAGCGTGGGAGGCGATCGAATATCGCCGGCCCGCCCGAAATTTGACTGATGTGACATTTCGATGCTTCGGTTTTGATGGCGTAATACGGCCACACATCGACGCGCATCGTCGGTGGATAATCATGCTCGACGATTTCGAGCAGATCGATGTCGCCGTTGCGGCCAAACTTACGCGGGTCGCGTCTAAACAACGGCATGAGCCTGACCAGGAACTTGAAGATGCCGCGCGGGAATACGCTCCAGTACAACTTTTGCGGCTGATAAGGTTCTCCAGCTCCAGGGAACTGCGCCGGATCGCCTGCCGCCTGAAATGCTTCGGTGGTGCGCTGATGGATGAAGATGTGATCGGGATGGCCGTAGCCGCCAAAGGGATCGAAGGTGACGACGACCTGCGGCTTCACCGATCGGATCAGCGCGACGATCTTGCCGGTGGCCTCGCCGGGATTGGCGTTGACGAAGGCGCGTGGATCGCGATTGTCTTCCGAGCCGGTCATACCCGAATCACGGTAGCCGAGATAATGCAGTCCGGTCAAGCCCAACTTATCGGCCGCGCAGCGCAGCTCCTGCCCGCGCAATGCGCCGAGGCGTTGATCGGCCGGCAGATGCTCATACGGCTTCAGCATTTCAGGCTCGACGCTGCCCACTTCGCCGCGCGTGGCACACACGTAATGCACGGCCACACCTTCGCGGGCATATCTGGCAATCGAACCGCCCGTCCCGAACGATTCATCGTCGGGATGCGGGAAAACAAACATCAATCGCTTCGAATGATTCATTCCAGTGCTCAACCCTCTGTTCCGTTTTCCAACCTCCAACCTCTAAGATTGTAACACGGACTTGCGCCTCTGGTGCGTTACTCTTCAACTGCGTCGATCAACACTGCGCCTGATGAAGCCATCACGACGATCTCTTCTGCTTTGCGTGGTAGCGTGGATGTGCGTGACAGCGCAATGACCGCCATGCCGATCGGAATCAAGGCCAGCGAAACAATCAGCGGCAGGCGTATATTCGCAGTGAACAATATCCCGGCCAGCGCGGCGGCGCCGCTGCGCCCCAACGCAAACAGAGTTTCGTTGACGCCGAGGGCGATGCCGCGCACATTGGCATTGACTTGCCCGGCGATTTGCGCGTTGGCCAGTTCGCGCACAGGTGAGATGCCGCCCAGCAGGAAATAGCCGGCCACCGCGGTGATGCGCAGCGACGGCGTTGTGACGAGGAACAGCGTCAAAGCCAGCATGACCAGTCCCTGCCCCAGGAGTAAGCCGCGCCGTTGGCGGCCTGCGCTCAATCGGCCCAGACCGATCGCGAGCAGCAGCATGCCCATCGACTGTGCGGTGCCGCCCCAGGTGTTCACATCGCCCAGGCTCCAACCCAGCGCGCTGAGATAGTTGGCGACCAGCGTCGCGCCGATCATCATAGTGAAGATGACCAAAACGATGCGGGCGTAGAATGGCACGAACGGGCGCAGGCTGGCAATTCTGGCGCTGAGCGGCGGCGTGGGGGCTTGACTCGATCGATGTCGATGAGCAGGCTGACGGCGTATTTGCAAGACCACGCCCAACGAGATCAAGAAGATAACGCTGCCGATGATGAAGAGCCAGCGTGTGCCAATCGTGTCGGCCAGGCGGCCGCCGATCAGCGGCGCCAGGATGCTGCCGGCGGCATATCCGGCGAAGGTGAGCGTGATGGTGTGTTCTAACGGGGCGTCGCCGCTGGCTTCGGCGATGGTGCTGTTGATCGCCGGAATGCAGTAAGCCGACACGTTGTAGATCAGGATGCCCGGCACGAAGGCCGCCCAGTTTGGCGCGAGGCCCATCATCAGCGAAGACAGCCCGCCGATGACCCAGCCACCGAGCATGACCTTCCTGGGATCGAAGTGATCCGCCAGCAGGCCGCCGGGGATGAACGAACACGCCGTGAGGAAGGCCGCCAGCGCCAGCACCACGCCAACTTCTTCCGGCGTTGCGCCCAGCTGCTGCATATACAGCGGCAGAATGTAGAGAAAGAGTCCTTCGCCGGCGCCCCACAGAAACAGCGCCAGGGTCATCAAGCGGTTGTCGCGGGTCATTGTCTCTCACGCATTTCGTACTTGCCCTTGCCGAAGGCAACGGGTTGCGCATTCCGTAGACGCAACCCGAAATACGCAATTCGTATCAGCCGCAAGTCCGTTCTGCCAGAAAATGACTAATCTTCTCAAACGCCACATCTTTGTCGAAATCCTCGGTGATGATGTGGCCGCCCCGCTCCAAAACGATCCTGGTTTTGTCGGTCGAGCCGACCCGATCGAAGATGTAATCCCCGTTGCCGATCGAGACGACGCGATCCTGGCGTGCCAGGATGAGCAGCAGCGGTGTGCGCACCCGCGCAAGGTCGCGCCGCGTGTGACGGATCAGGTCATACAATTGGGCTACAGACCGCGTCGGGAAGAGCGCGTAATCGGCGTGATGGGCCAGGGCCTGTTGATCCTGCAGGTCGGCAAAATCTTTGAATGAATACGGTTTGAACGGCCAGATGAAGCGCGCGATCGGTGCGCGTTTGTCGGGCGTGAGAATGGGCGGGGCCAACGCGATCACGCCATCGAGCTGTTGCTGTTCGGCCAGGTACAGGCTGATTAAGCCGCCCATCGACAGGCCGATGCCCCACACTTGAGTGCAGCGGGTGCGCAGTTCGTCAATCGTAGTGCGAGCCGAGGCGACCCAATCGCGCCAGGTCGTGCGCGCCAGATCTTGTGGGCAGGTCGCGTGCCCGGCGATGCGCACGCCGCGCACGGTGAAGTTGCGCTCGGCCAGATAGTCACCCAGCGGCCGCATCTCTTTAGGCGCCGCGGTGAAGCCGTGCAGCAGGACGCAGCCAATCGGGCCGCGATCGAACGCGAAGGGCTGAACTTGATCGAAGCGCGCGCCGCGTACCGCGTAGAGCGTGCCCGGATCAATCTGCGGCATCTTGTTTCTCTTCCAGATCGTCCCGATGATCTTGCCGGCGCTTGGACTGCTCCAGCAATACCAGGCCGATCGAGTAGAGGGCGGCCGCCACCGGCACGGCGAAGACAAAACCCCAGATGCCCATCAACTGCGCGCCGGTCAGCAGCGCGGCAATGACCAGCAGCGCCGGCATTCGCAGCGATTTGCTCAACAGGCGCGGCATGACGAAATTGAAGAGCACGACTTGAAACACGATGAGCAGGCCGATCAGCCACCAGGTGTTGACTGAAGCCTGCAGCAAACCGACCAACAGCGGGATGATCAGCCCGATCGGGCCGCCGATAATGGGGATCAACATTAAAATGCCGGTCGCTGCGCCGGTCGCCACGCCTGAGCCGATGCCCAGGATTGTCATCAGCACCATCACGCCGATGCCATAGATCAAACCCTGCAGCACGGTGCCGCGTAAAAAGCCGCCGAAGGTGCGCTCGATCGTGCTGATAGCAAACTGAACGTCGCTCTGGCGGCGCCGGGGAATGAGACGCATCAAGCTGGTCACCAACCGGTCGCCGTCGATCATCACCAGCACGCTGATAAAAATGATGAGCATGATCTGGCCGAGTGTGGCGGCAATCGCCCCAACCACGCTCAGGGTGAACTGAACCAGACTGCTGCCAAACCCAATGATTTGATTGACTAATTCCTGGGGTGTGGGTAATGCGATGACATCCGGGTTGATCAGCAGGCGGGTCTTCAAGAACTCGCGGGCCGAGTTGATAAATTCGGTTGTGCGTTGAATCAAGTCTTGATGTCGAAGCGTCTCGGTCAACTGTTGAATCTGATCGATGATCGCCGGGATTAGTGCGAGCATAATGACGACGAGGCCGGCGATCAGGAGCACGTAGACCACAAAGATCGCGAAGCCATAGGGCGGATGGAGGAGCGGCTCGGCCCAGCGATCGCCCAGCCGCGTCTTGACCTGTTTGATGATGCCGGCCGGCGCGGATCGGCGATGAATCCAATGGACGAGCGGCCGCAGCGCAAAGGCCAGTAGCCACGCCAGGGCCAGTACCAGCAGTACGTTGCTCAACGCAAACATGGCCTGGCCGAGTTTCTCGATCAAGTAGATCGCGACGGCGATGGTTAACAGCGCAAACAATGTTTTGGATCCGGCTTGTTCTTGATTCAACTCGCCTCCTGATTCAGCAATCAGGTTATGTCTGCGATTGTACACGAACAATGGGCAATGGGCAATGCTCAATGATCAATACTCAATGTACAATTCATGAGGCGCGATGTGCTATACTGTTTTCAATCTGCAGTCCGCAATCTAAAATCTAAAATCAGAAATCTAAAACTCCATGGCTCACACACTCATTTTGAAGGGCCGCCCCGGCATCGGCAAGACGACGCTGATCAAGGCGGTTATTAAACAACTGGCCGATCGAGCCGGCGGTTTCTATACGGAAGAGATCCTCGGCCCGGGCGGGCGCAAAGGGTTTCGGCTGATCACGTTGACCAACCGCTCGGTCGTGATGGCGCACGTCGATCTGGATACGCGGGTACGCATCGGGCGGTTCGGCGTCAACCTCGCGGCGATCGACGAGATCGGCGTGACGGCACTGCGTGACGCGATCGAGCAAAAACCGATCGTGATCATCGACGAGATCGGCAGGCTGGAACTCGCTTCGCCGCAATTTCAAAACATGGTCATCAAAGCGATCGGTAGTTCAAGACTGGTCCTCGCCACGGCGATGAAGGACAATCATCCGTGGCTCGCCGCGCTTCAGTCGATGCCGTTGGTCACAGTCTGGGAAGTCACGTTGAAGAATCGCACGCCGCTGATCGCGCAAGTGTTAGAGTGGATCGATCAGCGGGCTGAAAAACGATGAATGAGCAGTAACCAGTGACTCATCTATCCCGTTTCGCGCGTCACGCGTCACTTTTCACGTTTTGCATATTTGTTTTACAAAGTTTATAATATGACACATGGCAGACAAAATCCTGGTGGTTGAAGACGACGAAGGCATTGCCGGAACGCTGTATCGCGGCCTGACATTCGAAGGTTATAAAGTCAACACCACTTACGACGGCGTAGCGGGGTTAGCTTCGGCGCGCGACGATCCGCCCGATCTGGTCATCCTGGACTGGATGTTGCCCGGCCTCGACGGATTGGAAGTGTGCCGACGGCTGCGTTCGGCCGGCTCGACGCCCATCCTGATGCTGACCGCTAAAGACGCCGTGGCCGATCGGGTGCAGGGCCTCGACGCCGGCGCCGACGATTACCTCGTCAAGCCGTTTGCCTTCGACGAACTGCTGGCCCGCCTGCGGGCTTTGCTGCGCCGCGCCAAACCCAGCGGCGAAGTCGGCGAGACGTTGAAGTTCGCCGATCTGGTGCTGGATACCGGCGCGCGCGAAGTCCGGCGCGGCAATCGC
This sequence comes from Thermoflexales bacterium, assembly GCA_017882055.1. Lineage (GTDB taxonomy): Bacteria > Chloroflexota > Anaerolineae > Fen-1058 > Fen-1058 > JADGQE01. The sequence continues at coordinate 3,550 of JADGQE010000048.1, read as the reverse complement.
AAGATCGAACTGACCGCCAAAGAGTTCGATTTGCTGGAACTGTTTATGCGTCATCCGCGCCAGGTTTTGACCCGCGAAGTGATCTTCGATCGCATCTGGGGCTATGACTTTGGCGGTGAAAGCAACATCATCGAAGTCTACGTGCGCTATTTGCGGCAGAAAACCGAGACGGAGACCGAGCCGCGTCTGCTGCAAACCGTGCGGGGCTACGGTTATGTGTTGCGCGAAGAGTGACAGGTCCTGATCCTCAATCTCTCACTTCCCCTTCATCCCTTGTTAAGGCTGTTGCGTCATCCTGTAAGCGCGCCTATACTACCGTTGCCGGGTTACTGGTTCATTAAATATTGTTCATCGATCATCGATTGTTGTCTTCATGTCGATTCGCCTGCGTCTCACGCTCTGGTATTCGTTTGTCCTGGCCGCGTTGTTGATCGTCCTGGACGTGTCGATCTATAGCATCCTCTCGAACAGTCTCCGCGCCAACGTCGATACGCAGCTCAACGACATCGCCGGCAAGATTCTGGGCGCCAGCGAGGTCCGATCGTTTGCCGATATTCTGCAGGTCGCGTTTCCTGAAGACCTCGACATTTTTCGCTCCTCCGATGTCGGCATCCTCGTCATCGATCTGGACCACAATGTCGTTCGCCGATCCAGCAACGTCAGCACCGTCAATCAATCTTTTGACCCGGACGGTTTGACAGTGTCGACGCCGCCGATTTACACCACGCATGATGTTCTTTTTGCGGGGGCACATCTGCGCGTGTTGACGTTGCCGATCCTGGTGCGGAATCGCCAGGTGGGCTACTTGCAAGTGGGCGGTTTGCTGCAGGGCGTCGATGAGTCGCTGCGGCAGCTCAGTTCCATTCTATTGATCGCGGGCGTGTTCGGAGTTTTGGCGGCAGCCCTGGTCGGCGCGTTTCTGGCGCGTCAAGCCCTGCGGCCGATCGATCAGATCACGCAGACCGCACTATCCATTGCCCGCGCGGGCGATCTTGATAAGCGTATTCCTACCCTCGGCCCGCCCGATGAGGTGGGCCGTCTCACCGAGACATTTAACTTGATGCTTGATCGGTTGGCTGGACTGTTTCGGGCGCAGCAGCGCTTCACCGCCGACATCTCGCATGAACTGCGCACTCCGTTGACGACGATTCGCGGCAACGTCGATCTGCTCAAGCGTTTCGGCGGCGCCGATCCGGCCTCGCTCGAAGCGATTCGCGGCGAAACCGATCGGATGATCCGGCTCGTCGGCGATCTGCTGCTGCTGGCTCAGGCCGATGGCGGCCTGCCCATGCGGCAAGAGCCGGTCGATCTTGAGCAGCTGGCCGGTGAAGTCGTGCGCCAGTTACAAGTGATCGCCGGCGGGGTGAATGTATCGCTGCAGACCGGCCCCGGTGAACCCGTGAGTGTTGTCGGTGATCCCGATCGGCTGCGCCAGTTGGTGCTGAATCTCGTGGATAATGCCATTAAGTACACTCCGCCCGGCGGTGAGGCAAAAGTGCGTGTGCAGTGTGAGGGTGATCGAGCGCGGCTGGATGTGTCTGATACGGGTCCCGGCATTTCGCCCGAACATTTGAAGCCGGGTCCGGGCGGCGTGCCGCTGATCTTCGAGCGGTTCTATCGAGTCGAGAAGTCGCGATCGCGCGCGGCAGGCACAGCGAATGGCAGCGGACGACCCGGCAGCGGCACCGGCCTTGGATTGTCGATCGCGCACTGGATTGTGCTGGCGCATTCGGGCCAGATCGATGTGCAGAGCGAGCTGGGCAAAGGCACCACCTTCACAGTTTGGCTGCCACTGTATCCGTCACTGGTTCAGCCGGTCAAGCTCACGCCGCAAAATACAGGTAAGTAAGCCAGTCAAGGGCCTGAGGCTGTAAAAATGCGGCCATGCAAAACGAGCGTGCTGAATGAAGCACGCTCGTTTGTCAGTTAGCGAGAGGGAGTGGGTGTCGGTGTGGGCGCAATCACTTCGAAGGTCACTTCGAATTGTTTCGTGAGGCCAAGATACGCTTCAACTTTGTAAGTGCCGACGGATCCATCGATGCTGCAGAAGATGCGAGAGTTTTGCGGCTGCGTATTCCAACGCCATAGATCGATGATGCTGTCGACGATCTGAGCGTCTTTCGAGCAGAAGATGCTATACACCGCGTTGTTGTTTACGCCGCTGGCTTTGAAGAGAACTTGAATCGTCCTGGTGCCGGCCGGGAAGATTTGCCCCGGATCGACCGGATTCTTAGAACTATCCAGGAGCGAGGCCAGCGTGGTGAGCGTCAGCTTAGCATTCGGCGCAGGCGATACCGCTAAGGGGACGGGCGTCAACAACAGGCCGGGTATTTTATTGGCCGGCACTGGTGTCGCTGACGCAGTCGACGTAGCGCTGGGGCTGGATGTGACAGTCGGGCCTTTCGTCGGTGTCGCAGTCGGAATCGCCGAGGGTTGGGTTTTAGTGGGTGAAATGATCGGCACGGCAGTGGGCGTCGGGGCCGTCGTCACAACACTCACTGGCGGCTCAGGTCGATTGGCGGCAACAACCGTTAGGACGACGCCGATGACGGCCACGAGCGCTGCAATGAACGCCCAGCGGCGAGTGTTTCGCAGCGCTTCTTCGCGCATAACATAGTAAGCGCCCCGCCGCGCAAGACGGGCAGCGCGCACTGCGTTCCAGATCGATATTCCCAGCAGCAGTACGCCGATCGGCAGCAGCCAGGTTGCGTTCTGTGCCAAAAACGTCGCTATCAAGTCAACCGATCCTTATCGCCCACGATCTCCATTAAAGGCTGCTCGATAGCGGCCTGATGCTCATCGAGCGCGATTATACCATAGGTAAACGGAAGAGCCGCATTTGCCCGCTGCTGGTCGCGTGGTTTGTTGACCGTTGGAAGCGTGTGGTATAATCGCTTCACAATGATGGGGCGGCTGATGCGGGAGGCGTTTGTCGTATGATTGAAGTCGCGATTGATAGTATTCGTGTAAGCCTGATGTCGCAACACCGGGTCGTGATTCTGAAGGATCTCGAATCCGATCGCTATCTGCCGATCTGGATCGGCGCCTGCGAGGCCGACGCGATTACGATCGAACTGCAGGGGGTTGAAGTCGCCCGGCCCTTTACGCATGATCTGTTGAAGTCGGTCGTCACCGGGTTGGGCGCCAAGATCAAATCGGTGCTGATCAACGATCTTCGCAACGAAGTCTTCTACGCTCAAATCGTCCTCGATGTCGGCGGCCGCCGCATGGACATCGATTCGCGCCCCAGCGATGCGTTGGCGTTGGCCGTGCGCGCCAAAGTGCCGATCTTCATCGACGAAAGCGTGATGGACAAAGCGGCGATCACGCCGGAAGAAGACATTGCCGAAGGGCCCGCCGGCGACGCAGCGCTGACTCGCTCGCCGTTCAAGGATTTGATCGATGGCCTTGACCTCGACGACTTCGGCGACGAAAAGCCGCAATAGTTGTCTGACTCCCCTGAAAAAAGCCCAAAGTCGCACGCAAAGGCGCAAAGCCGCTAAAAATTCTTGAGGTGTTGCAGCGGATTGTCGAACTTTCGGCGCAAAAA
>JADGQE010000352.1 GCA_017882055.1 Thermoflexales bacterium | reverse complement strand
GGCTGGCAGGTGCTGGAATTCGCCGACAGCATGCCGCGGGTTGATCTGATTCTGATGGACATCCACCTGCCCTACGAGGACGGCTTTGAAGCCCTCACCCGGCTGCGCACCGAGCCGCGCTTCAAAGACACGTTGATTGTCGCCGTCACCGCCGATGCCAATGAAGGCACCTTCAAGCGCGCCAGGCAATCCGGCTTCGACGGTTTCATCGGCAAGCCGATCGATCCCGATCGCTTTCCGGATCAAATCAAAGAGATCCTGCACGGCCAGGCCGTGTGGTCGATGCGCTAGAGACTATGCCACTCAAGATTGCCATCAGCAGCCAAAAAGGTGGCGTGGCCAAAACCACCACAACTCTGTCACTGGGCGCTTGCCTGGCCGCGGCGACCGACTCGCGGCCGTACGGCTACAACGTCTTGCTGATCGATCTCGATCCGCAGGCCAACCTCACGATGGCGCTCGGCGTCAACCCGGGCAACCTGCGCCGCATGATCGGCGACGCGCTGCTGGAACAATCGTCGCTGCTGGCGGTCAGCCGCGAGAGTGCGATCGCCAATCTCGATCTGGTGCCGGCCAGCCAGGGACTGCTGGTCCTGGATAAAGTCCTATTTGGCCGTCCCGGTTTTGAATACCGGCTCAAGCAGCAATTGACCAGTCCGGCGGCCAGCCAATTCGATATCACCATTTGCGATTGCCCGCCGGCGTTTGGCACGCTCACCCTCAACGCCTTAACCGCCGCCGATCTGCTGATCATTCCCGTCACCTGCGAGTATTTCTCAGCCCGATCGCTGCAGCAATTTATGGAATTGGTCAACCTGGTCAAGCGCAACACCAACCCCACTTTGCGCTATCGCATCTTGATTACCCTGTTCGACAAGCGCAACCGGATCAGCAATATTATTCTGGATCAAGTCAGAAGCAAATATGGATCCACCGTCTTTAGGACCATCATCTCAATTGATACCAGGCTGCGCGAAAGCCCGGTCGTGGGCCAGCCGATTACGGTCTACGCCCCGCACTCGCGCAGCGCCGAAGAATATCACGCGCTCGCTGTGGAGTTGATGAACGATGAGCAAACGCAATCGTGATCTCACCCATCGGCTGGAAGAATTATTTTCCACGCCGACTGAGCCGGAAGCAAAACGGCCACAACCCGCCGAACCCGAAGAGGTCATCGCCGCCACGGCTGGACCGGCTCACCCCGATCAGGCCCTCTTCGCACAGGCCGAAGCGAGCTTCGTGAAAACGATCCTCGATCAGCTGCCCATGCCGATCTACGTCAAAGATCGAGATCACAAATGGGTGGCCGTCAATCCGGCCTTCTGCCGCCTCATCGGCAAACCGGCTGACGCCGTTATCGGCTACACCGACAAAGAGCAAAGCGACGACGATTGGCAGCGCGATGATCAAGTCTTTGAAACCGGCCTGACCGACGAAATGCAACAGGCGCTCAACCCGCCCGATGGCTCACCCTTCATTCGATCGATCCGCCGCGTGCCGTTGAAGAATGCCGCCGGCGACGTGGATTACCTGGTGACTATCATTGAAGATGCGGCGCAAATTCATGCGGCGCAGGAATCTGCGGCGCAAGAAACAGCCATACAGGCACCCGTGCCACCACCCGCAACGACTCAGCCGGCCGCTGCGGTCAAACGCACCGTCGAACTGATTAAAGCTGAAGAAGCGCTGCAACAAAGCGAGTCTTTTTATCACTCCCTGATTGAAGTCTTGCCGCAATGCATCTGCCGCAAAGACCTTGAAGGCCGCTTTACTTTTGCGAACCGGCTGTTCTGTGAAGATGTTGGACGCCCCCTGGCCGACCTCATCGGCAAGACCGATTATGATATTCATCCGCCGGAGATGGCCGAGAAATATCGGCGCGATGATCAGCACGTGGTAGACGCCGGGCAGGTCTTTGACATCGTCGAAGAGCGAGCGGTGCTGGGCGGCGAAACAGCCTACGTGCAGACGATCAAAGCGCCGATCCGCAACGCCGAAGGCAAGACCATCGGCGTGCAGATCATGTTCTGGGACGTGACCGAACGCAAACGCGCCGAAGAAGCACTGCGCCACATGCATGAAGAACTCGAAGTGCGTGTTCAAGAACGAACGGCGGAACTGGCCAAGACCAATGTCGCGCTCCAAGCCGAACTCATCGCACGGCAGCAGGCCGAGGCAGCCACGCGTGAGAGCGAACTGCGACTCAACACCGCCTTCGATTTCTCGGCCAACGGCGAAGCACTGGTGTCGATCGACGGGAAATTCATGCGCGTGAACCGCGCCTGGTATGAACTCCTTGGCTACACCGAAGAAGAAATGCTTCAGATTAGATTCCGCGACATCACCCATCCGGACGATATTGAATCAAGCACCCAATCTTTGCGCCAGATGCTGGCCGGCGAACTCAACTCGTTTGAGGCCGAGAAGCGCTACTTGCACAAGAACGGGCCGATCATTTGGGTGCAGTTGTCGTCGGCGCTGGTACGCGACAGCCAGGGACAGCCGCTCTATTTCATCTCACAAATTCATGACATTACCGGCCGCAAGGAAGTTGAAAACCGCATTCTGCGCCGCAACCTGGAACTGGCCGCGATCAATCGGCTCAGCCGCGAACTCACCCACCTGGCCGAGCCCGCCCAGATCATCGAGACGATCAACACGACGATCGGTGAATTGATCGACAATCGCAATCTGTACATCGCGTTGTACGATGAAACGAATCAGCAAATCTCATTCCCGCTGTACACCATCGATGGTGAACGCTGCCCGGCCGGCGACCGACCGGTCGCCCACGACATGGCCGATTACATCCTGCGCACCAAAGCACCGCTATTGATCCCGCGTAACGTCGCCGGCGAAGCCCAAAAACTCGGCATTGGCAGTTTCGGCCGGGAAGCCAAATGCTGGCTGGGCGCTCCGCTTCTGGCTAGCGATAAAGCGATCGGCGTGATTACACTGCAAGATTACGACCAGGCCGATGTCTACACCCCCGATCACGTCGAATTGCTCACGACCATTGCCGCCCAGGCCGCCATCGCCCTGGATAACGCGCAGCTGTTTGAAGAAGCCCGCATCCGTGCTGAGGAATTGACCGTGCTGAATGAATTGGGACAAGTCCTCAATGCCCGCCTCAATGTGGATCAGGTACTGGCCCAGGTCTACACGGGCCTGTCGCGGTTGATCGACACTCCCAATTTCTATATCGCCCTTTACAACCCGGCGGCGCACACGGTCTCATTCCCGGTAAACGTCACCGAATCCGTCATCGACCAACAGATCACCATCATCAGCGCCGATCAGGGCCTGACCGGCTACATCCTGCGCACGCGCACAAGTTTGCTGCTGAAAGACGACGTGAGCCAGTGGCAAAAACAGATGGGCATGGAATCGGTCGGGCAATCTGCTCAATCCTGGCTCGGCGTCCCCATGCTGACCGGCAGTCAAATCATCGGCGTAATGGCCATCCAGAATTATGAAACACCCAACGTCTACGACGAGCACGATCGCGATCTGTTAGCTGCGTTTGCCAACCAGACAGCCATCGCCATTCAGAACGCCCGCCTGTTTGAAGAAACCCAATCGGCCAGGGCCGAAACCGAACAACTCTATAACATTGGCATGCGCATCAATACGGCTGCGACCCTGGAAGATTTACTGCGAGCGGCCATTGCGCCGAGCATTGCAGCCGGATGTAGCAGCGCCGGTATCTGGCTTTTCGATCTGGATGAAACAGGCAAACCCATCGAGATGGAATTTGAGGCCGCCTGGGCACGAGAAGGCAAATCTCCAATACGGGTGGGCACACGGTTCCGGGTCGCCGACTTCCCATCCAGCAAGTTGTGGCTGAATGCCACTGGTCAACCCAGTTTCATCGGCGATATCGCCCGCGATGAACGAGTCGATCCCATCATGCGCGCCACGTTCCAGCAAGCCAACATCGCCGCCACAGGCTTCATGCCGCTCTTGATCGGTACTCGGTGGATTGGCCTCATCATCGTTTCTTGGCCGGAACCCCACGACTTCTCGGCGAATGAACAGCGCGTGTATCAATCCGTAGCGTCACAGGTAGCGGTTGCTATCGACAACCGCCGTTTGCTGGAGCGAATCCAACATGACGCCGACCGCGCGCGCGTCATCACCGAAATCGGCAACAAGCTATTTGCCGCCAATGATCTACCCGGCGTAGTGCGCATCGCCAGCGAAGAATTGGGCCGCGTGCTGCACGTGGCGCGGGTTGAAACAACCATCGGCGGTGATTACCTGA
>JADGQE010000047.1 GCA_017882055.1 Thermoflexales bacterium | reverse complement strand
GCGGTGCCCGATTACGCCGCGCATTTCCGATCGGACTTGAAGGGCATTCGGGTGGGCGTGCCGAAAGAGTATTTCATCGACGGCATGCAGCCCGAAGTCGAACAGGCGATCCGCGCCGCGATCGATGTGCTGAAGTCGCTCGGCGCTGAAATCCGCGAAGTGTCTTTGCCGCATACCGACTACGGTCTGCCGGTTTATTATCTTATCGCGCCGGCTGAAGCCTCGGCTAACCTGGCGCGTTTTGACGGTGTGCGCTATGGCCTGCGGATCGATCGCGGCGAATTGTGGGCGACCTATAAGGCTACGCGCGGGCAGGGCTTTGGCCCCGAAGTAAAACGCCGCATCATGATCGGCACGTATGCGCTTTCGGCAGGCTATTACGATGCGTATTACTTGAAGGCGCAGAAAGTCCGCACGTTGATCAAATCGGATTATGATGCCGCGTTCAAGGAAGTGGATGTGATTGCGTGTCCTACTTCGCCGACGACGGCGTTTAAGATTGGCGAGAAAGTGGACGACCCGCTGCAAATGTATTTGAGCGACGTATTCACCCTCAACCAAAACCTGGCCGGCATCTGCGGCCTCGCCCTGCCGTGCGGCTTCGATGGGCAGGGCTTGCCGATCGGTTTGCAGCTCAACGGCCCGGCCTTCGGCGAAGAAAAAATCCTGTCGGCGGCGTATGCGTATGAACAGGCGACTGAGTGGCATAAACAAAGGCCGGTGATTGGAAATTAGGGATCAGGGATCGGGGATTAGAGATTAAAGATTGACGTCGTTTACATCTTCCAAATATCGAAAGGGAACGAATGAAGGTTATTATTCCTCTGGCAGGATTAGGAACGCGGATGCGGCCGCATACTTATACCAAGCCCAAACCCTTGATCAACGTGGCGGGCAAACCGATGCTGGCCCATATTCTGGATAAATTCAAAGGCATCGAAGTCGAAGAATACATCTTCATCGTCGGCTATCTGGGCGAGCAGATCGAGAAATACGTCTCGCAGCAATATGGCTTCAAAGCGCGTTACATTGTGCAGCATGAAATGCTGGGCCAGGCGCACGCGCTGTGGCTGTGCCGCGATTACGTCGACAGCCCGGTGTTCATGGTCTTTGGCGACACTTTCTTCGAGGTTGATCTGAGCGAAGTCGGCGCATCGCCTAAAGATTCTCTCGCTTACGTGCATGAGGTTGTCGATCCGCGCCGCTTTGGCGTCGCCGTCGTCGGGCCCGACAGTTACATTCAGCAGTTTGTCGAGAAGCCGACGGCGCTGGACAACAAACTGGCCGTGATCGGCATGTACTATTTTACCGATGGGCCGGCCTTGATGCGGGCCTGCGCCGAATTGATGGACAAGCGCATTCAAACCAAAGGCGAGTTCTTCCTGACCGACGCGATCAATTTAATGATTGCCGAAGGCTCGCGATTCGTGACCCGCACGGTCGATGTGTGGCGTGATACCGGTAAGCCGGAGACGGTCCTGGAGACCAATCGATACCTGCTCGAAAACGGCAACGACAACAGTCAGCAGGTGACGTGCGACCAGTGTGTCATTATCCCGCCGGTCAATATTCATTCGTCGGCCAAAATCGAGCATTCGATCATCGGACCGTATGTGACGATCGGTCAGGATTGAAAGATCGTGCGATCGATCATCCGCGACTCGATCATCGACGCCGGCGCGCAGATTGAAGAAAGCACGATGGATCAATCGCTCATCGGCAAGGAAGCGGTCGTGACCGGCCGCTACCGGCAATTCAATGTCGGCGATTCGGCGGTGGTTGGGTATAGCCACAGCAATGGAGACTGACTGGTGATTATACACAAGTGCTCAAGTCGGCGTCCCGCCGACGATCCGCGACGCCTGGCGGGCCACCCACGCTCCACCGGAGCGTGGGACATGGCCGGACGCGGATCGAGAGCGAAAACCGAGATGTGTATAATCACCAGAGACTGAGGAGAATGGCGATGCGTGATTACGTTTCAGCCCGTGTCAATTCGATTCCGCCCAGCGGCATCCGCCGCTTCTTCGACATTGCGGCGACGATGCAGGATGTGATCTCGCTCGGCATTGGCGAACCGGATTTTGTGACGCCGGCGCCCATCATCGAGGCCGGCATCGAGTCGCTGCATCGCGGCGATACGCACTACACCAGCAACTCCGGCACGGTGGAGCTGCGCCGCGAACTGAATGCATATTTGAAGCGCCGTTATCAAGTCGACTACGATCCGGAAGCCGAGTTGCTGATCACCGTCGGGGTATCGGAGGCGCTGTATCTGGCGTTGACGGCGATTCTCGATCCGGGCGATGAAGTGATCGTGCCGCAGCCATGCTTCGTCGCGTATACGTCCGAAGTGATGTTGGCGGGTGGTGTGCCCGTCCCGATTGCGACGCGCGTCGAGAACAATTTTCAAGTGACGCGCGAGGAGATCGCCGCGAAGATCACGCCGAAGACCAAGGCGATCCTGATCGGCTATCCCAACAATCCAACCGGCGCGGTGATGTCGCGCGAGCGGTTGTTGGACATTGCGACCCTGGCCGAAGAGCACGATCTGATCGTCATCTCGGACGAGATCTACGATCGATTGGTGTATGGCTCGATGAGTAATGGCACCAGCCGGTCCGTGCATACGTGTTTTCCATCGCTGCCGAAGATGCGCGAGCGCACCGTGCTGCTGGGCGGCTTCTCGAAGTCGCACGCGATGACGGGCTGGCGCATTGGTTACTCGGCTGCGCCGAAGGCCATCTCGGCCGCGATGCGCAAGATTCACCAGTACACGATCATGTCCGCGCCGACGATGGCCCAGGCTGCCGCGCTCGAAGCGTTGAAGCACGGTGAGGAACACGTCGAGCGAATGCGGCAGGAATACGATCGGCGGCGGCGGTTGATCGTCGGCGGCTTGAACCATATCGGCCTCAAGACGTTCGAGCCGCAGGGCGCGTTCTACGCTTTCCCGTCGATCGCGATCAGCGGCCTGAGCGACGAAGAATTCGCCGAGAAGCTGCTGCAAGAAGAGCGTGTGGCCGTGGTGCCAGGCAATGCCTTCGGCGCGGGCGGCGAGGGTTTCGTGCGCTGCTCGTATGCGACGGCTTACGAGAAGATCGAAGAGGCATTACACCGCATGGAGCGGTTTGTGAGAAGGCACGGGTAAGGAGGAGAGCGATGTCTCTGCAACATACTATTAAGGCGGTTATTCGAGCCGGTGATCAGTCGGGTTACGTGGCAGAATGTGTCGAAATCCCAGTTGTGACACAGGGCGCGACACTTGATGAGGTAACGGCCAACCTAAAGGAAGCGGTGGAATTGCAACTAGACGGCGAAGATCTTAGCCAATATTGCGTCAGTACTTCTATACGGAATAGACGAGTGTGAATGCGTTATGGACTACGAACCCGTCATCGGCCTTGAAGTTCACGCCGAATTGCTGACCCATTCCAAAATGTTTTGCGGCTGTGCCGTCGTCATGTCGGACGGCGAGCCGCCCAATTCGCACGTCTGCCCGGTCTGTCTGGGCATGCCGGGCATGCTGCCGGTGATCAATCAGCGTGCGGTCGAGATGACGATCATGACCGGGCTGGCCTTGAACTGCACGATCGAGGCGTTCAATGTCTTCGCGCGCAAGAATTACTTTTACCCTGATTTGCCCAAAGGCTATCAGATTTCGCAGTACGAATTTCCGTTGTGCAGCAATGGCTGGCTGGAAGTGGAGACGTCGCAGGGCGCGAAGCGGATCGGCATCCGGCGCGTGCATCTGGAGGAAGACACGGGCAAGTCCACTCACGCCGGCGGCAAATCGTTGATCGATTTCAATCGCGGCGGCGTGCCGTTAATGGAAATCGTCACCGAGCCGGACTTCCGATCAGTGGAAGAGGTGCAGGCTTACGCCACGAAGCTGCGCGCGATCGTGCGTTACCTGGATGTGAACAGTGGCGACATGGAAAAAGGCGTGATTCGCTTCGAGGCCAACATCTCGATCCGCCCCGCGGGTTCCACCGAACTCAACACGCGTACCGAAGTGAAGAACCTCAATAGTTTCCGCGCGCTGGTGCGGGCCACCGAATACGAGTTGGCGCGCCAGCAGAAATTGGCCGAACGCGGCGAGCGCGTTGTGCAGCAGACGATGGGCTGGGACGAAGACAGAAATGCCACAGTGCCGCAGCGCAGCAAAGAACAGGCCCACGACTATCGCTATTTTCCCGAACCCGATCTGCCGCCGCTGGTGATCGATCCGGCCTGGGTCGAATCGATCAAAGCGAGTCTGCCCGAATTGCCGGACGCCAAACGCGATCGCTTCGTGCGCGATTACGGCTTGAGCCGGGGCGATGCAGAATTACTCGTGGCCGAGAAGGCCGTAGCTGATTACTATGAAGCCGCCGTCCAGCAATCGGGCGCGAAGAATCCCAAGGCGATCTTCAATTGGCTGACCGGCGAACTCTTCCGCTACATGAATGACGCGGGTGTTTCGATCGAAGCGATCAAGATCACGCCGCAATCGCTGGTCGAATTGATTGAGCTGGTTGAGGCCGGGACCATCAACGTCAACACCGGCAAGCGCGTGCTGGCCGACATGTTCAAGACCGGCGAGCCGGCGAAGTCGATCGTGGAGGCGAAAGGTCTGGGGCAAATCAGTGACATGGGCGCGATCGAGGCGATTGTGCAGAAGGTGCTGGCTGCGAATCCGGGTGAAGTGGCCAAATATCTCGGCGGCAAAGAAACGGTGTTGGGCTGGCTGGTAGGGCAGGTGATGAAAGAAAGTAGAGGCAAGGCCAATCCCGGCGCGGTGCAGGAGATTGTTCGCAAGCAACTGGCCGCCAGAAAGTAAGACGAAGTGCGATATCAAAAAACCTGGTTTCTTCAAAGAAACCAGGTTTTTCATTTAGGCCGCTTGGCTGCCGGGCATGTCCCAACCGATCGCCTGGCCGGTTTCCGACAGTAAAATCGGCGGAGTCAGGCCGCGGATCGTGGCGGCGTTGATGACGCATTTGCGGATGTCATGCCTCGACGGAATCTCGTACATCACGTCGAGCAGCGCGCGTTCGACAATCGTTCGCAAACCGCGCGCGCCGGTGTCCTGCTTCAGCGCCTCTTCGGCGGCCGCGCTCAAGGCATCGTCGGTGAAAATGAGTTCGACTTTATCGAGTGCGATCAAGCGCTGATATTGTTTAATCAAAGCATTGCGCGGCCTGATCAGGATATCGATCAGCGCGTTCTTGTCCAGCGGTTCGACGTTGACGGCTACCGGCAGCCGCCCGACAAATTCCGGCAGCAGCCCGAAGTGCATCAGATCATCGGGCGTGAGGTGTTGCAGGAGTCGGGCGTCGGACCAATCACGCCTGGATTGCGGCGTCGGCTTGAAGCCGATCTGATTTCGCAAGCCCAATCGATCGCCGATCAGTTTCGATAGCCCGTCAAACAGCCCGCCGCAGATGAAAAGAATATTCGAAGTATCGATCTGAATGAATTCCTGGTGTGGATGCTTGCGTCCGCCCTGCGGCGGCACATTGGCCAGGGTGCCTTCAATGATCTTGAGCAATGCTTGCTGTACGCCTTCGCCTGACACGTCGCGTGTAATCGACGGGTTGTCGCCGCTCTTGCGCGCGATCTTGTCGATCTCGTCGATGTAGATGATACCCTTTTCGGCGCGGGCCACGTCGAAGTCGGCGGCTTGCACCAGACGCAGCAAAATGTTTTCGACATCTTCGCCGACGTAACCCGCCTCGGTCAGCGACGTGGCATCGACAATGCAGAAGGGCACATCAAGGATGCGGGCCAGCGTGCGCGCCAACAACGTCTTGCCGCAGCCGGTCGGGCCGATCAGCAGGATGTTGCTCTTTTCGAGTTCGACTTCGTCGGCACTGGCCGCGCTGATGCGCTTGTAGTGATTGTAGACGGCGACGCTGAGCACACGCTTGGCGTGCTCCTGGCCGATTACATATTCGTTGAGATGCTCGTAGATTTCGCGCGGTGAGAGGACTTCTTCGGCCTGAAACTCAGTCGTCATCGAAGGCAGCGCTTCAGCGCCGAGCAGATCGCGGCACAGGTCGATGCATTCGTCGCAGATGGCCGCGCCGTCCAGACCGGCAATCAGCCGATTGACATCTTCCCGGCTGCGATGGCAGAACGAACATTGGGTCGGCTCATCGCCGCGTTGCACGCGCTGTTTGTGTTTCATGCGGATTCAAGAGAAAACCGGGCGAAGAGGCCAGCGGCGCCTTCGCCCGGTCGGGTGCGTCATTACTTCTTTGCTTCGGGGATCGGCTGCGCCGCCAACACCTCGTCGATCAGGCCCAGCTTAACAGCCTCTTCGGCGGTCATGTAGAAGTTGCGATCGGTGTATTTGGCGATCAGTTCGTCACTCAAGCCGGTCGCTTCTTTGAGGATGCTGTTGAGCAGCGCCCGCATGCGCAGGATCTCTTTGGCCTCGATCTCGATGTCCGCCGCCTGACCCTGCACGCCGCCCAGCGGTTGATGCAGATGAATCGTCGAGTGGGGCAGGGAGTAGCGTTTGCCTTTGGTGCCGGCGGTGAGCAGAATGGTGCCCATGCTGGCGGCCATACCTATGGCGATCGTCGAGACCGGCGCTTTGATCATCTTCATGGTGTCGTAGATAGCGAGACCGGCCGTGATCTGGCCGCCGGGCGAGTTGATGTACAGGTTAATGTCTCGATCGGGGTCCTGGCTGTTGAGGAACAAGAGCTGGGCCACGATCACATTGGCAACCTGATCATTGATCGGCGTCCCGAGGAAGATGATGCGCTCTCTGAGCAATAGCGAGTAGATATCATAGGCGCGCTCACCTCGAGCATCCTGCTCGACCACCATCGGGATCAACGAGCTGGGTGAAATCATTGTTTGGCTCCTTTGAAGCGTAATGTGTTGCTCAAAGATTATACCTGTTGCCTGATCGGTTCAAACTGATCAAATCTACAGGTATGCGACAGAATCAGGCCGATTCAGCCGGCGCGGCTTCTGTCGCAGGCGAGGCGGCTTCTGCCGCGGGCGCAGTTGGTTCGGCGGCAGGCATCGCCGGTTCAGCAGCAGGCGCCGTTTCGGGCAACGCGGGTGCTTCACCCCTGGCAATTGCCACGGCGCGCTTGACGCCGGCCTGGCTCAGCAGATCGATCTGGATTGCTGCGCGAGCCTCTTTGTTCGAAAAAGCCTTGCGCGCCGCATCAGCCTGGGGACCATAAGATTCGACCATCAGGTTGATTTGCTGATCGACTTCTTCCTCGCTGACGGTGAGGCCTTCTTCTTTGATGATTTGATTGAGCGCCAGGCCGCGCCTGAGCCGCGTTTCGGCGGACGGTTTGAGTTCCGTGCGATATTCTTCCTTCGATTTGCCGAGCGCCGCCAGATACTGATCCATCGTCAGGTTCTGCGCCTTCATGCGCTTCTCAGTGTGCTCGATCATCGAATCCGTTTCAGACTCGACCAGCTGCAGCGGAAACTCGATCGCGGCCTGGGCGACGATGGCGTCGATCACTTTGTCGCTGTAGGCGGCTTCGGCTTGCCGCTCAAGATTCCTGGCGAGTTCCGATCGAATCTGAGCCTTCAATGCATCGAGCGTTTCGAAGTCGCCGACGGTCTGCGCCAGCGCATCATCCAGCGCGGGCAGTTCACGCTTTTTCAATTCGACGAGGTGCGCTTTGAATTCGGCATTCTTGCCACGAAAGTCGCCATAGCCGTCGGTATCGGGCACGATCAGATTGAAGGTCTTATCTTCGCCGGGCTTCAGGCCGATGATCTGATCACTAAAGTCGATGACTTCGGCATCGGGATCGAGCGACTCGCTCAGGGTAATCGTCGCGCCTTTTTGATTGATGAACTCTTTGCCTTCGACGGTGCTTTCAATATCGAGGGTGGCGACCATGTTGTCGTCGGCGAGTACATCGCCGGCCGGTTCGACGATGGCTTGATTCTCGCGGAGATGTTCGAGTTGGTGTTCAACGTCGTGCTCGTCGACGATGGGCGGTTCATACGGCAGGCGGAGGCTGCGATAGTCGCCGAGATTCGCGGCCGGTTTCAGCGGCACCACCAGCTTGAAGATCAGCGGCTCGAACTGGACGTCTTCCATTTCGCCGGGGCCGTACGGATCAATGTCTTGCTGCTCGAGTGCGTCATGGTAGACCAGCGGGCCGAGCTCGTCGATCACCTCTTCGTACAGCGCCTGCTTGCCGAGCGTGCGCTCGATGACGGCGCGCGGCGCTTTGCCGGGCCGGAAGCCGGGGATCTTGTGCTTCTGCGCCAGTTTTCTGGCAGCCCGCGCCATGGCGGCTTCAACTTGCTCCGGCTCGACTTCAATGGTGACGGCGATCTGGCGATTCTCGCGTGCTTCGGTAGTTACTTTCACGGGTGACCTCTTCGGTTGAATGTAGGACGCTAGATGTTTGAGGTTGGATATTGGAGGTTGAGAGCCTGCAATCCAAAATCAAAAATCTGCAACACTTGCACCGCGCTGCGGATGCAGTGCAGGTGTCAAAAATTAAGGTGGGGACGGAGGGACTTGAACCCTCATGCCTTTCGGCACACGGTCCTAAGCCGTGCGCGTATGCCAGTTCCGCCACGTCCCCGACGCGTTGGATTATACCCGATGAATTCTTAATGCACAATTTATCATGCACACTGCTTAACCCGTTTCAGTCGTTTGCCAGTGCATTAAGCATTGCGCATTGAGCATTGAAAATTGATCATTGTTCGTTGATGATTTATACTATTGCCATGTTCATGCTATGCTGACCTTTGCGATGTATCCGGCGGATATTTTTCAAGGCGCGGTGCGCTTCATCATGTTCACGATCATCCCGGCGGTCTTCGTCGGGTTGGTGCCGCTCAACGTGGTGCGCGGCCTCGATGTGAACGGGCTGGCTTTGCTGGCGCTGGCCGCAGTTGTGATTACGATCATTTCGAGTACAATGTTCTATACCGGACTGCGCCGCTACGAATCGGGCAGCGCGATGAATGTGAATGTGTGATGAATTTAGAATTCAGAATTCAGAATGCAGAATGACCAGTTGACCAATCGACCACGTGACTACGCAACTATCGCACTAAATGACTAACGACTCTCTCATCGGTAAAACACTCGGCCCTTACGAAATCATCGAGCCGATCGGACAGGGCGGCATGGCCACAGTCTATAAGGCCATGCAGTCCAATATGAATCGCACGGTGGCGATCAAAATCTTGTCGCCACAGATGGCGAGCAATGCGACCTTTCTCGCGCGCTTCAAGCAGGAAGCCCAGATGATCGCGTCGCTCGAACATGCCCACATCTTGCCGGTCTACGATCTGGGTGAACAAGACGGCATCGTCTACATTGCGATGCGCTATATGGGCCACGGATCGATCCAGTCGCGGCTGAGCGCAGGGCCGATGGCGTTGAAAGACGTGGCCCGCTGGATCGATCAGATCGCTTCGGCGCTGGACTATGCCCACGAGCGCGGCGTCATCCATCGCGACGTGAAGCCCAGCAACGTGTTGATCGATGCGCAGGGCAATGCGTTTCTGGCCGACTTCGGCATTGCCAGGTGGATGGAAGGCTCGATCAACCTGACCGGCAGCAGCGTCATCGGTACGCCGCAGTACATGTCGCCGGAGCAGGGCCAGGGCTTGAAGATCGATGGCCGCAGCGACGAATATGCGCTCGGCGCGATGGCCTATGAAATGATCGTCGGTCGTCCGCCGTTTGAGGCCGAGACGCCGCTGGCCATTGTCCTCAAGCATGTGACCGAGCCGTTGACGCCGCCGAATGTGGTGAATCCGCGTGTGCCGGTCCCGGTCAGCGATGTGATCGTTAAGTCACTGCATAAAAATCCGGACGATCGCTATCCGACCACCGGCGCATTTGCCGAAGCGTTGTCGACGGCGATTCATTCTGCACCGGTGCCCGACACAGCGCCGCTGCCGATCAGCGCCCCGTCGACGGATCAAGTTCACCTCACCCGGACACACCAGCCCCGCCGCTCAATCCCCCTGCGGCCGATCGTGATCACTTTGCTGTTGTTGCTGATGGTGGCCCTCGGCGTGGGCGGCGCGGTATTCATATCGGCGAATGCGCCCACGCCCGATCGACCGAGCGTGGGCGTGACGCTGGGTCCCAATGTTCGGATTGAAACCGTTACGCCCGCATCGACAGCGGTCGCCACATCGATACCGATCACGACGTCTGCGCCAGTGGCGAGCGCCGATAGCTGCACCCCGATCTTTTCCGAGACATTCGACAACCCCTCGCCCAATCTGCCGAGCGGCGAGCAGGAAGGTTCGGCCTGGGGCATCGTCGAAGGCGAGTATCGTCTGCTCATCAAGTCGGCCAACTTCTTTCAGTCGCGCTTGCTGGGTCCGGCGCTTAAAGATTATGCGGTCGAGTCGGACGCGCGCTTTGCTTCGAAGGCGACGGGCGATTATGGCTTGATGGTCGCCGCTCGCAGCGAGAGTGATTACATCGCGTTCGTGATCGATGGCAATCGCAATTACGCCATCATGCGCCGCACGTCCGATGGTTCCAAGATAGTAACCAAGATGATTCAAGACTGGCGTTTCTCGTCGTCGCTCAAGGCCGGTAACGAAACGAATCATTTACGTGCGATTCAACGCGGACGCGACGTAGCGTTGTATGCCAATGGCTTGCTGCTGAAGTTGATCAATGACGATGGCGATCCCACGGCCGATCGGTATGTCGGCTTCACGGCCGCCTCATTTGGACAGGGCGGCGTCGACGCCCGCTTTCATAATCTGCGTATCTGTCAGGCGCCGGCGGCGCTGGCTTCTAACGAAGTGACTTTGATCGATGCGTTCGACGACAATCGCAACGGCTGGTCGCCCCAGACTTATTCGCCCAATGGTTCAACCGCCATTGAGAATGGCCAGTTTACAATCAATGCCATCTATAATGGACAGGAGTTCGGTTGGTCGGAGTGGAACCCCAATGTGGCCTTCAATAACTTTGATCTGGATGTCGATCTGCAAATGACGGAAGCCGTGACCAACAGCCAGATCGGGGTCTTGTTTGGCGTACAGGATCTGAGTAACTACTACCTGTTTCGAATGGTCAAGAATGGCAGTTTTCGTTTGGATCGCAGAGTGGCTGATTCGTATCAAGCCATTGCCGATACGCAGTCTTCGGCAACCATCAAACCTGATCTGGGCTTGAATCACGTTCACATTTCAGTCATGACCGGTACGCTCAAGATCGATGTCAATCATCAGCCGATCTTGCAAGCCACGATCGCCTATTCGCCGGGCTTCATCGGTTTTTGGTGCGGGGCCTATGCCCCCAGGCAGACGCGCTGCACTTTTGATAATCTCGCGGTCAAAGGCACGCCGTCGACCGGGCTGCTCACGGCTTATCCCTTCTGCAACTGCTTGCGCGAAGCGCAGGTCGGGCAACCGATCGTAGTGTCCTGGCAGTTTGCCGCCAGCACAGCAGAGTTGCTTAAGACCTGGCAGGCTAATATAACCACAACCGTTATGCTTGATAATGAGCTAATCGCTCAGCCCCAACAATATTGGGACAAACCACAAAAAGGTGAGGGTGAAGTCCTCTCGCACTGGCGCTACACCTTGCCGCGTTTAGAGGCCGGCAGCCACGTGCTGCAATACGTCGTTCACTCTGATGTGGCGCTCACCGATGGGTTCGACAA
The DNA here is from genome assembly GCA_017882055.1 of Thermoflexales bacterium. Taxonomy (GTDB): domain Bacteria; phylum Chloroflexota; class Anaerolineae; order Fen-1058; family Fen-1058; genus JADGQE01. Next base: position 2,087 of record JADGQE010000047.1, on the reverse strand, counting down.
AAATGGTGACGGCAAGCCTGACACCTATGGGCCGGGCGATATCTACGTGGGCTACGTCGAGATCGAAGTGCTGCCCTGATAATAAAGAGACCCCGCTTTCGGACAAGGCGGGGTTTCTTTGAGATTCGACTTCGATCAGAAACGCTCTATCGATCGGCGATGAGCCTATCCAGTTCCTTGCCAAGCGGCTTGAGATGCCCTTCGATGGTGGCCTCAATGTCCAGGTCGGGCCTGGCAAAAATCTCCGACCAGATCTGATTCAATTCGTTGAACAGCTTTTTTTCGACCAATCCCCACAGGCGGTTAACTCGATACGAACGACCGATCTTTAACGCTTCGACCATGGGTTTGTACATCGGATCGATCGAAAAAGGTTGATCGCCCAGTGAGTCCAAACGGACGGGCAAGCTGCGGGCGTGAGCACTGTAAGCTGTCTGGACCGATCGCTTCGTCAGATAATGGATCAGTTCGATGGCTTCTTTTTCATGGTGCGTATGTTTCCAGACGATCAGGTTGGAACCGCCGACAAACGGCACGCCGGGTGGCAGCGCAGCCCGGGCATGGTCGACGACTTCTGGCGCGGCTGCTCCATGGCGTATGACGTACACTAAACCGGGATCGCTGATGGTGATGGCTGCCTGTCCGTTCAAAAACAAACTCTCCGCGTCATCGGTATCCAGACCGCGAGCCGGGGGCGTCAGGTGGCGCTGTAGATCGAAATAGGCTCGAAATCCAGCGTATGCCTGGGGAGAGTTGAAACCGGTAAGTTTGCTGCCGGCGTTGGAAAAACTACCACCTGCTCCCCAAACCCAGGCAGCCGCCGTGTGCAAAATGTTCAAGGCATTGGCGGTGGGCATAACAAACGGTATGGCCACACCGGCGGCCTGCAACCGGGCAAGGGTTTGATCGAGTTGGATCGGCGACTGAAAGGCGGTTTGTTCGTCGAGACCCGCTTGCTGAAAAAGATCACGCCGATAGAACATCAATCGGACGTTGCTCAGCCATGGAATGGCCCACATTTCCGGCTCGCCGGTCAGGTAGCCGCTTTGCCATGACGGGTGCAGAAACGCGTAGCGCCCACCGACCGCAGCGATCTCGCGCACGTTGAAGGGCCGCAGTGCGTTCATGGCCGCCAGGCTGCCTACCCAGGTCGAGCCGATTTCGGATACATCCGGCCCGTTACCGTGCAATGCAAATTGCACGAGTTCAGCCCAGCCCGCTTCCCACGACATCGGCTGCAAGTTTACATGAATGTGCTTCTCAGCTTCGAATTGCGCGAGGATGGATTGCAGGGCGTCGATTGAGTCCTGGCCGTGGGCCATCATTGAAAACTTGAGTTCTTCGGACACGCCAGCTCCTTCAATAGTTCACTCTGTGCGAGCATTATACGGCGAGCCGATTAAAAGTCAAACGGTGAGCCGGTTGGTGGTGCGGTTCAAATCCAGGGTGAATCAATATTCCGGAAGAGAACCGGCGGTGTGCTTCAGGCAAATCGAATGACGAGCCGCTCTTGGTCGTCGTAACGGTAATGCGCGAAGAAGGGTGGGGCGTTCGGCGGCAGATCGAGCGCGCGGGGCAAGATGGTTGTCAGGTCTTCAACCAGATCGAAGTGGGTTAATTGATCGCGCCGTATCCATTCGAGCGTGCCTTCCTCGGAAGCGATCGGTTCGCCCGCAGGCGATTCGGCGGTGAAGACAAACAGCAGAATGCCGCTGGCTTGATCGCCGTCGATGTTGATTAAGCCGCATAACCTCAATCGATCGATCGTCAGGCCGGTCTCCTCGATCACTTCCCGTTTTGCCGCTGAATAAATGTCCTCGTCGCGTTCAACGTGGCCGCCGATGCCATTGTATTTATTCGCCCAGATGCGCTTGGTCGGCGCGCCGCGCAGCAGCAGCACCCGTTCGCCACGGGTGATGAAGACGAGCGTGCGCGGGATGACGGTGTAACGCTGGCGACTCAGACTCACTTCGATACCTTGATCAGATTTGGACATTTTTCAATTTCTGATTGCTGATTTTGGATTTCTGATTGGCTAGCGCCACTCAATCGCGCTATCGTTGAACAATGTTTACCAATACCTTCAT
>JADGQE010000351.1 GCA_017882055.1 Thermoflexales bacterium | reverse complement strand
TCATGAGTCAAGCTGCACTGCGCGTCGAACATGTCGGGCACGTTTACGACGATGCCAATGGACAAGTTGAAGCCCTGATCGACATCTCCTTTGAGATTACGCCGGGCGAATTCGTCTGCCTGGTCGGGCCGTCGGGCAGCGGCAAATCGACGCTGCTCCGCATCTTAGCCGGGTTGATTCAACCTGAAGAGGGTCACGTCTGGCTCGATGGTGAGTTGGTGCAAGCCCCCGGTCCGTCAATCGGCATCGTTTTCCAAAAAGCGAATTTGATGCCGTGGCGCACGGTGATCGACAACATCGCCCTGCCGCTGGAACTGGCTGAGGTTCAACGCGCAGATTCCCTGCGCCGTGCCAACGAGCTGATCGATCTGGTCGGTTTGCAGGGCTTCGCGCGGGCGTACCCGCGCGGACTCTCAGGCGGCATGGAACAGCGAGTGGCGATCGCGCGCGCCTTGATTCATCATCCCTCGATCTTGTTACTGGATGAGCCTTTTGGCTCCCTGGATGCGCTCACGCGTGAACGGATGGCGCTTGAACTCACGCGCATCTGGTCGAAGCAAAAAACCACCGTGGTCATGGTCACCCACAGCATTCCAGAAGCCGTGTTCTTGAGCGACCGCGTGCTCGTCATGACCGATCGGCCCGGCAGAATTGCGGCGGATTTTCGCATCAACCTCACCCGACCGCGCGATTTGGGCCTGCTGCAAGATGAAGCCTTTGCAGCAATCGCGGGCCAGGTGAGGCACGCGATTGCTGCCGCTTGACATTATGGGCAACCTAGAATATAAATCGTCATTATTGTAGAGGTGCTGCCATGCTAGACACGACCTACGAGCAACCCACTGAACCCTCTTTCCAACAACTCAAGGGCCTCTTGCGCGAATTGGAAGATTTACGCGCGACAGTCCAAGAATTGCGGCGTCAAAACGCCGAATTGACTGTGCTCCGCCAAACGCTCGAAGCCGAGCAACGACGTTATCACGAAGTGTTTGATTTGGCGCCCGATGGCTATTTGCTGACGGATCTGGAGGGCGTCATCGGCGAAGCAAATCGCGCCGCAGCAGCCTTGCTCGGCGTGCGCCAGGATTTTCTGATCAACAAATCACTCCTGCTGTTTATCAACGAAGCAGAACGAACGGCACTGGAAGCCCAGGTCGCACAATGGCAAAGTATTGGCCGTGTCCAGACGGCTCGACTGCCGGCCATCGTTCGCGGCAGGATTCAACTGCGCATCCACAAAGGCGCATCCTTTCCAGCCGATTACACCATCAGCCCGGCGCGCGATGCGCACGGCTTGATCACCGGGCTGCGCTGGATCCTGCGCGATCTGTCTGAAAGCGCGCGAACCGAACAGGCGTTGCGCGAACGCGAGTATCACTATCGAACGCTGTTTGACAACGCCGGCGATGCCATCTTTATTCACAACTTAACCGGCCGCTTCCTCGAAGTCAACACGGTAGCCTGTGAGCGACTAGGCTACACTCGCGAAGAACTGCTGCAAATGGTCCCGGCCGATATCAACGCGCCAGAATCAGCCCAGGGCATGTCGGATCATATTGAGCGCCTACAGCACGAGAGTCACGCCTTCTTCGAATCCATGCACGTGCGCAGCGACGGAACCGTTATTCCGGTGGAAGTGAACAGCCGCATCGTCGATTACGAGGGCGGGCCGGCCGTGCTGAGTATTGTCCGCGATATTACCGAGCGGAAGCAGGGCAAAGAAGCGCTCGCGCGCCGGGCCGCCCAATTAGCTCTGCTCAGCGAGATTGGCCGGAAGATCGCCGCTACCCTGAAATTAGATGAAGTCCTCGACCGCGCCGTGCATCTCGTGCTGGAAAGCTTTGGTTATCATCACGTGGCGCTGTTCATCATCGATCATGAGCACCACGAGCTCGTGATGCAGGCCAGGGCCGGCGATTTTGCAAACCTCTATCCACCCGACCACCGCGTCCAACTCAGCAGCGGCATGGTCGGCTGGGTAGGCACACACGGCGAACGGCTATTATCCAATGACGTGCAGACCGAGCCGCACTACATTAACTTCTATCCAGACGTGATTCCAACCCGCTCCGAACTCAGCGTGCCCATTCGGGCTGGCGGGCAAACCGTCGGCGTGCTGGATGTTCAAAGCCCACAGCTCAATGCCTTCGACGAAAATGATATACAAGTCATGGAAACCCTGACCGACCAGATCGCCGTGTCCATTGCCAACGCTCAATCGTACGAGGCGGCCCGCCAAAAGCAAGAAAACCGATCGGCAGCATCTTGAAGCGTTGCAGGCAATCATCCGACCCGCCAACACGACGAAACATCACACACAAAAACGGCGTTGATCGAATTCGATCAACGCCGTTTTATTCTGGCTGGGGAGGAAGGACTCGAACCTTCGAATAACGGATTCAAAGTCCGTTGCCTTGCCAGCTTGGCCACTCCCCAATCTACGCCTCCGATTGTAACATGCCCCCTCCCATCTGACAAGGGTCATGCTTGCGCTTTTCGTCGCGCAGTTCTCGCCGGTTTGGCCGCCTAATAGTCCACCAAATAAATTATGAGGGGTAGCATCGGGCCTCGTGCCCGTGAAACGCCGACAAGCGGCGATGCTACAACCCATCAAAACTTTTGTGGTGGATTACTAGCTCTCTCAATCATCAGTGCAATCGATACAAAAAGCGATAGAACGGTCACGAAACTCTTGTCAGACTGGGAAAATGGCTATATATTTAGGACGGTGCAAGTGTGTCGTGAATGTACCCGTCTCAAGCGGGGCAGCCTCTTGACAGGAGGATACAATGAGCCACGAAACCTCGTTTGGTCAGTCTGTCCGTCAGCGCCGCCGCTCGCTCGATCTCACGCAAGAAGAACTCGCGCGCCGCGTTGGCTGTGCGGCGGTGACGCTCCGCAAGATCGAAGCCGGCGATCTGCGCCCGTCGCAACAGATCGCCGAACGTTTGGCGATGGCACTCGCCATCCCGCTCGATCAACGGGCTGAATTTGTGCGGCAGGCTCGCGCCGTTCAACCCGCCGGCCGCCCGATCGAATCCCCTGCGACACCCCAGGTCACCGCCGAAGAGATCGGTCTGGAAGACCTCAGCGGCAACGGCCAATCGGCGACGTACACGTATGATGGCGATGGCAACCGCGTGAAGAAGATCGATTCAAGCGGCACGACGATCTACGTCGGCGCGTTGTACGAGAAGAACGTCAGCACCGCCATCGAGACGAGTTACTACTTCGCGGGCAGTCAACGCGTGGCAATGCGCAAAGGCGGAGTGTTGTCCTACTTCGCCGCCGATCATCTGGGCAGCACTTCGCTGACGATGGACGCGAGTGGCAACAAGACCGGCGAGATGAAGTACAAGCCCTTCGGCGAACCGCGCCCCGGCTATCCCAGCGGCAATGTGCCGACCGATCGACGCTTCACCGGGCAGCGCAGCGAGGAGGCCACGCTCGGGTCACTGTATGATTATGGGGCTCGTTTCTATAGCCCGGTTTTAGGCCGGTTTTTGAGTGCGGATACAGTCGTCCCACAGCTGGAGAATCCACAGGCATGGAATCGATATGCTTATACGGTCAATAATCCGTTAAAGTATAAGGATCCTACGGGACACTGCTTCATTGTTTGTGGTTTGATAGGGGCCGCTGTTGGCTTGATTGGATATACGGCGGGTGCTGTCATCAATCAATCCGGCTGGAACCTTGGCGACGCTGCAGTAGTCACGGGCACTGGCGCAGTTGTGGGCGCTACGCTTGGAGTTGCTGCACCGGTCGTGATGGCAGCTGGCGCTGAGACACTAGCGGGCGTCAGTGTTGCCACTGGCTCTGGAACATTGGCACTGGCGGCAACAGACACATATGCCGCAGCAACAACAATGGCCGGAGCCGATGCGGCTGCCTTGGGCTGGTTCAGTTCAAGAGTAAGTGGAACAGGCCCCGTTAGCGCGGCACCTGTCGGACGACCGGATCTGTATCGAGGAGGATCGCAAGCGGACCCCAATTTCCAGCTGGGTACACCACAAAAACCAGTTTCAGGTGGGCAGGTTGACATCATACCAGATTCTGAAGGCTACGTAGGGCCCGGAAGTGGAGGTTTGTCTTTGTTGGAACGTCCTAAAGACTCCTGGAAACATATGTGGACGTTTCTAGGTAGCGCACCAGAACCTGAAGGGACAAATATCATCAACGATTCTCCGGGACATTATACAGCGCAACCAGGTTTTCGACAGCCGTTTACAGAATTCAAGCAACACTTCTGGACTTTAGAGTGCCAAACAAGCT
>JADGQE010000350.1 GCA_017882055.1 Thermoflexales bacterium | reverse complement strand
GCGGCGCGACTAAGGTGTAGCCATAGAGCAGCTGATATTTGTTGAAAAAGGCAATCGCCCGGTCGTCTTCGTAAATGATGGGGCGCTGATCGCCGGCACGCCGCGCGACAATCTCGCAAATGAAACAGGGATTGTTCTGCGTGCGCTGAATATAAGCTGTAATGTCAACCGGTTGGCGTTGGTACATCGATACACTTTAGTGAGGCGACAACTCGCTTATTAGGTGCAGCACTTTTCCAGCCGCTGATCGAAAGTCTTGCTGGTGTAAGTCTTTGATCTCGAACCAACCCAGGTGTTCTACTTCGTCATCGTCGACTTGATCTTCTGGCAGCAAGCGAAATGTTTTGGGCCTGCACTGATAGAAGAATTGAAACGTATGCCAGGCTGTGTCGGACGGATCGTAATAGAAGAAGCCTTCCTCGAAATGTAAAAACTTTCCCACTTCGATCTCAAGGCCAGTCTCTTCGCGAACTTCGCGTTTGAGCGCGGCTTCGATCGTTTCGCCCACTTCAATTCCGCCGCCCGGAAAATCGTATTTGCCGCTGGAGTGAATCGTCACGAGCAGGACCTTGCCCTCATGGACGATGATCGCATAGACTGAAGGCCGAAAGGTCAGTTGTGTTATCGGCACAGTGACAGTCTGGCCGTAGATCGATTCACACTCTACGCTGGACATAGATGGATTATGGCGCAGTCGCTTCAGCATCTTTCAATTTCGTGGCCTTGGCAAAATCACTCCAATGCAGACTCTGGTGCACCATGTAGTAGACGCCCAGCAGTGTGATCGGCAGCCACAAGGCGGCGTGTAGCACCAGCGTATAGGCCGTGGCGACTTCGGGATTCACGCCGAAAGCCGACAATACGGCGATGCCCGGCCCATCGAACGTACCGATGTAGCCCGGTGCGGCCGGCAGTGTCGTCGCCAGATTCACGATGCCGTTCATCAGCATCAACGTGAAGAAACTCACTTCGAAGTTGAAGGCGTGCATGACGAACCAGTACTTCATCGTCTCCAGCAACCAGATCACGATCGAAGTGAAGAAGATCATGAAGATGTGCTTTACATCGCGCAGCGCTGCGAGGCCGGTCATGAATCGATCAAGCAGCTCGCGCACGCGCTGGCGGAATCGCTCAGGCAGGAGATGATCGATCAACGGATTGTAGACGCGGGCGGCGAGGGCCGGTCGGGCAGCGAGGAACAGGAAGACCACGAGCGCGCCGAAGAAAACCAAACTACCTAAGACGACGATGAGTCTTAGATCAGCAGGCAGGAAGGGGGCGGTCGGCAGTGCGACGAAAACGAACAGCAGCATGACCAGCCCGTCAAACATCTTTTCGACGATGATGGTGGCCAGCGAAGCGCTGACGCTGACTTGTTCGTTGCGCTTCAGCACGTAGGCGCGCAGGAACTCGCCGGCGCGGGCCGGGTAGACGTTGTTGCCCATGTAGCCGATGGCGACCACGGGGAAAAGTTTGCGGATCGAGACTTCTTTGAGCGGCTTGAGCAGATAATGCCAGCGCCAGGTACGCCCGGCGACAGCCAGAAAATACACGGCGATGCCGGGCAGCAGCCACGCGTAGTTGGCAACCCGCATATCGGCGATGACTTCTTCCAGCTTCAAGCCGCGCAGGGCCAACCACAAAAACACGGCGCTGATGACCAGCCCTAGCCACAACTGCCAGCGTTTCAACACGCTTTAACTCCCCGCGAAAAATTGGTGGGGTATTTGCCCCGCCAGCGCGCCAGATTGTACCAGAACAATGATCAATGGACAACACGCGCGGGCCGTATTCCTGTGAACAATGATCCATATACCCTGCAGCATGTGCCTTGAACTGCCGCGATCAGAATAAAGCCCGGCATGGTCATTTCACAAGGATCATCGTTCATTGTATAATCATTGCCATGCGAACCCCATTCGGGCAAGAATGCAAGTACTACTATGCCGATTTTTATCGTGGCCGCTCCCAGCAGGAATGCCGGTTGGCCGAAGCCAATCCCGAAAGCGGGCGCTGGGTTCCGGATGTCTGCCGGGGCTGTCCAGCGCCGAGCATTCAACGGGCTAACGCTTGCGAGCATCTGATTCTGACCGGCTGGGTCGTCAAAGGCTTTCTGGGTTTTGGCCGCAAGATGATCGTTGAGGCCAAATGTCTGAAAACGAAACGAGCGGTGCCTGAGCCGCATATCGGTTGTGGTGAGTGCCATCGCAGTTCGCTGGCCGCAAGTTTATTTGATGAAGAAGGTCGTAAGTAATCGCACTGATCTCTGATCTTTGGCAGTCTGCTGGAGGCGCAATCTCATGAGTCAAATTATTCTCGTCGTCGATGATGATTCCGACACGCTGACCCTGATTGGCATCACGCTGCAACGACGCAACTTTGAGATATTGAAGGCGCAGGGCGGCCAGCAAGCACTCGATCTGCTGAAGCATGAAAAACCCGATCTGGTGGTGCTGGATGTGATGATGCCGGAGATGGATGGGTATGAAGTTTGCCGGCGGATCAAGGCTGACCCGCGCACGGCCTATTTGCCCGTTATCATGCTCACGGCCAAGGCCCAGACGGCCAGCCAGCTGGAAGGGTTTCGTTCCGGTGCGGCGGATTACATTACCAAACCGGTCCATCCGCAAGAACTGGTGGCGCGCATCCAATCGGTGTTGGAGCGCTCGCGCAGCGCGCAAGCGCAAAGAGGCGCGCGCGTGATTTCGATCTCAGGCGCGAAGGGCGGTGTGGGCGCCACCACCTTGGCCGTCAACGTGGCGTTGGCGCTGGCGGCGGAGACCAATACCATCCTGGCTGACTTTGAGCCAGGCGGCACCGCAGCGCTGCATCTAGGTTTGGTCCCTTCTCAGGGACTGGGCACACTGCTCGAACGCGAAGCGGTCGATATCGATCGGGCCAGCGTCGAAGCCGTATTGACGCAGCATCCCAGCGGCTTGCGGTTGTTGTCTGGCGCCGATGAGCCGTTGGATCCCGATCGGGCGTTGGTCATCCTGAATCACCTCGCTTCGCTGGGTGAAGCCTGCGTGCTCGATCTGGGCTGGAGCGTCAGTGCGGCTGGCCGCGTCATCGCGCCGCGCAGCGACGAATTTGTGCTGGCGATCGATTCTGATCGGGTGACACTGACCCAGGCGGCGCGCGCCATCCACACGTTGAACGACGCCGGTCTGCTGGCCGACGCGTTGAAGTTGGTCTGGGTGAATCGATTGGGCACGCCGACCGATATTGGCCAGACTGCCATTCGCTTGCTGCTAGGATGTGATCCCGCCGTGGCGATTGGGCCGGCGGCTGAAGCGATGACCCATGCGTTGGAATTAGGCCAGCCGCTCGTCCTTGGCCAACCCGATCACCCGGCGGCGGCTCAGCTGCGAACCCTCGCCTCGTCGTTGATGAATACGGCCAGCTGACTGACTGATCTCTGATCGTCCAGCCCAATTCGGCTGGACGATTTTTTATCTGGAAAGACGGAACCTGATGAATGCTTCGCCGACCTCTCTCCCGCTCGATCAGTTTGATAAACTCTGTGAGTATGCCATTGCCCAGATCACGCCGCTGGTGGATGTTCCGCACCGCGGCCTGACAGCCGCCAATCAGAAGTGGTTGTCCAATCATCTGCTGCGGTTGATTCAACAGGCCAACGTGCGCTTGTCTGATGAGGACTGGAATCGGTTGGTCGACGCGGTCACCGATGAGACGATCGGGTACGGCGTGATCGGCCCGTTCCTGCGCGATCCGACCGTCAGCGAAGTCATGGTCAACGGCCCCGATCTGATTTACATCGAGCGCAAGGGCAAGCTCGTGGAAGCTGAGGCGCGCTACCTGGGTGAGGAGCAAATCATGCGCGCCGTCGATAATATTATCATGCCGATGGGGCGCAAGATCGATCGCAGCCAGCCGCTGGTCGATGCGCGCTTGCCGGATGGCAGTCGCGTCAACGTCATTATTCCGCCCTGTTGTCTTAACGGTTGCACCATCACCGTCCGCAAGTTCCCGGCCAGGCGCATCACGGTCGATGATCTCATTGCCTTCAACAGTATCACGCCGCAGGTTGCCGAATTTCTGCGCGCGTGTGTTGCGGCGCGCTTGAACATTGTCGTCTCGGGCGGCACCGGTTCCGGCAAGACTACGCTGCTGAATGTGATCTCGTCGTTCATTCCGGAGGATGAGCGTATCTGCACGATCGAAGATGCGGCCGAATTGCAGCTCGATCAGAAGCATGTGGTACGCCTGGAGACCGCGCCTGCTCTGCCGGATGGTACCGGCCAGGTCACAATCC
>JADGQE010000046.1 GCA_017882055.1 Thermoflexales bacterium | reverse complement strand
GATAGCACCGTGTACACCTTTACAGCTAACGTCAGCCCGATCACTGCAACGCTGCCGATCACTTATTCCTGGCAAAGTAATGGCCAGCCGCTTGTCACCCACAGCGGCGGCGGACTCACTGACACAATTATGCTCAGCTGGACAGCTAACATGACCGGCGCGCAATGGATCACGACAACTGCAACCAACGAGGCAGGCAGTGCCATTGGCAGCCATCTCATCATCATCGATCCGCTCAATATCTACCTGCCGTTGATCATGAAGTAAAACAGGTTTGAGTGCCGCCCGCCCGGACTTGATTATGGCGCAAAATACGCTAGAATGATTGTGGAATCATCACACTCGCCACAATCATTCGGCCTGCCATGACTAGACCGCTCAAGCCTAATCTCAAGACACCGCGAGCAGCACCTCGCCTATTCATGCGTTCCGGCCCGCAGGAAGGGCAGGAAATCACGATCGACAAAGACGTGCTGCTGATCGGCCGCGGCCAGATGTGCGACATCGTGATCGACGATCCGCTGGTGTCGCGCCGCCACAGTCAGATCATCTGGGACGGGGCGCACTGCACCATCGAAGATTTGGGCAGCACCAACGGCACCTTCGTCAATAACCAGCGTCTCGCTGGACCGCGGGTGCTCAAAGCCGACGACGAAGTGCGCGTGGCCGATGTGGTCCTGGTCTTCGTCGATCCGCAGGCCACCCTCGTCAACCGCGATTGGCCGGCCATCGTCATCGACACCATACTGGGCCAGGTCTTTGTCAATCGCAAAGCCGTCGATCTCTCGGCCAAAGAATACGCGCTGCTGGCCTACTTGCACGAACATGCCGGACGCATCTGCAGCAAAGACGAGATTGCCAAAGCCGTCTGGCCCGAATACAAAGGCGAAGTCTTCGATTACCAGATCGAGAGTCTGATCAAGCGACTGCGCCAGAAACTCGAACCCGACGCCGACGAATCCCATTTGATCATCACGCTGCGCGGCCGCGGCTATCGGCTGGTCAAGAGCTGAGCCATAGTCAATATACCACGATCAATATTCAATTGATCGTGGTGCCTTGTTAATTGATCATGATTCTCACTGCTTCACAATCGCCACGGCCAGCCAGCCGTCGCTCAGCGGATCGGGCTTGGCAACCACCGTCACCGTATCGCCCACCTGCGGCGCGCGCGCCGCATCCGGCATCTTTTGCAGCGTCGCATCGAAGCGGAACGAAGTAGTTTCGCCCTGCTGGCCCACCACATCGATCCGATCGCCGTTGATCGCGCCGATCAGTCCCACATAGTGCATCCGCCCCGGCTTCTGCGGCACCACCACGATCTTGGTTACGACGACGCGGCCATTGACGTTCTGCGCCCATACCGCCACTTTGTCGCCCACGTGCAGTTGATCGATCGCCGATGAGCCGGTCTCGATGCCGGCGGTTCCATTGATCGTGAGCAGCTGCATCCCTTCAAGCGTCTGCACGCTGATGCTGTTGCTGCCGACCGCCTGCAGCACACCGACCACGCCGACGCGGCTGGTCGCAGCGGTGTCGCTTGAATTCAACGCCGGTTGAGCCACCGCCGCTTTTTGTGGAACGATGGCCTGCGCGCCACTGCCATTGCCCATGCTAACACCCAGTAAACCGCCTAATGCAAACACGATCACTACTGCAATCCCTAACTTGATGATGTTCATTTCCCTTCCTCCTGAAGAGTTGATTTGCCTTGATCATACAACACTCGCGGGAGGAAGTCGATAGCACAAAAGCAGTACCCAATGATCAATGACTAATTGACCACCTTCGGCCAGTTGACTAATTGACCAGTTGACCAGTTGACTAATTGATCCAGTTAGGGCTGGTACAGAACCGTGAGGATAATGTAGGCTTGCTCGCCGGTCGATTTGCTGGCGATCACTTCGAGGACATTCGGCCCGGCTTCGAGTGGAACCGACAGGCTGAAACGACCCTCGGCGTTGGCCAGGCCGACGGTATCGTTGGCGCTGACGATCGCGTCAGGCGCAGTCTGGCCAATCACGAGCAACGGCGAGAAGCGCGTCGTTTCACCATCCTGCGGCGTTTCAACCGTTACCGTGAAAACCGAAGAAGGCGTAGGCGTATTCGCCGCGGCCAGTGTCGGCGCGGGCGGCGGAATGACGATCGTCGGCGGCAGAGGCGTGGGCGGGACTTCAGTTGCGATCGGCGCTTCGGTTCCGATCGGCGTTTCAGTCGCAGCCGGTACAGGCGTGGCGTTCAAGGCGGGTAATGGAGTCATTGTCGCAGCTGGCAGTGAGGCTGCGGTCGGCTGCGACGGCACAACTGGAATGATCTTCCCTGGAGAAGCTGCAACCGGCGGCAGAGTCGCCGTCTTTGAGCCGGTGCCATAGGGCGAATAGACCGTCACGAAAATCTCGGGCGTGCTATTCGCGTTGCGCGGATCCTGCACTGAGCGCGACAAACTGCCACTCGTGTAGACGTAGTAGGCGATGAGGACAAGTAAAGCAATGCCAAGAAGTTTTTTCATAGACGATCCCGGTGACAGGCAAAACTCAACAGGGCTATTATAACCTGTTACTGCGTCACCACAATGTTCACTGGATCACTTTGAAGCGTCTTGCCTTGATCGTCAATCGCCGTGACTTTGATGATATGCGAACCCGGTTGCAGCGTCCACCACGTCCGCGCCGGCGATGAAGTGAATTCGCCAATCGGCTGATTGTCCACGTAGATCACCATCTTCGTTAAACGCACGCCGTCGGCGGCAATGGCTTGCACCGGAATGCGCTGTGTATCGATCGGCGTCTGTGGTGTGATGCGATAGATCGTACCACTATCGGGCCGCGTGATTCGGATTGCTGATTGCGGATTGCTGACACCTGCACTTGCGTGCGGTGCAAGTGTTGCTGATTGATTTGCAGCGGTCAGGGGTCCGCCGTCTGCCGTCGCCGGTAACTGCGCAATGCCGTTGTCTCTGGCCCACTCGCGAGCTTCGGCGGGCAGCACCAGAAAGACGCGCGTCTCGATTCGATCTTGCGGTGTGTCGGCTATGGCCGGCAGGCCCGTTGCCACGTCGATCTTGATCGGCTGATATAGATTATCGGGCTGCGTGGGCTGCGTGCCGGCGATGAAAACTTCGCGCCGCGTGTAAGGACAGTAAGGCGTCGGCAGCAAGCCCGAGGTTGCGCATACGTCGAGATCGATCAGACCCGCGGGCCGTGTGAAGGGTTGAACCGGCTTGCCCTTCAAGGCCGCCAGCATAAAGTCATGCCAGATCGGCCCGGCCCCCGCGATACCGCTCACGCGCTCCATCGGCTTGTTGTCGGCATTGCCCACCCACACACCCGTCACCAGATCAGGCGTATAGCCAATCGTCCAGTTGTCGCGCCAATCAGTGGTCGTGCCGGTCTTAGCCGCGGCCGGTCGATTCAAACGCAGCATACTGTATTCACCAAACGCCGGCGAGCGCGCCGTGTTATCGCTAAGGATGTCGGTGATGAGATACGCCACCCGCGGATCGAGCACTTGCTCGCCGGGCTGCGGCACGTTCTTGTAAACAATTTCGCCTTTGGCGTTGCTCACTTCCAACACCGCGACCGGATCGATCTTGCTGCCGCCATTTGCAAAGGCGCTGAAGGCCGCAACCATATCGAGCAAACGAACTTCGCCGCCGCCGAGTGTGAGCGCCAACCCATATCGATCGGGCTGGCCGAAGGTGGTGATGCCCAGCTGGCGCGCCAGACCGATCATTCGATCCAGCCCGACGTGCTCCAACACTTTCACCGCCGGAATGTTGTACGAAGAGGCCAGGGCTTCGCGCGCCGACACTGGCCCATGAAATTGCAGATCGTAATTCTTGGGCACATAGGGATCGCCTTCACGCGTTGGGAACGACGTGCGCACATCGAGAATCATCGAGGCCGGCGTCAGCGGCGCAGGCGCTTCGGGATCGAAGGCGGCGGCGTACGTGATTGGCTTGATACTCGAACCCGGCTGGCGATATGCGATCGTGGCATTAACCGCGCCATCGATTTTTGCATTGAAGTAATCAGGGCTGCCCAGCATCACGAGGATTTCGCCGGTGTACGGATCCAACGTCAGCACCGCCGCATCCGTCACATTCTTTCCAGGCGCATCGGGCTTGTCTTTGCTCAGTTCGGCGACTTGCCGCTGCGCGATGGCTTGCGCCGCATTTTGCCAGTCCAGGTCGAGCGTGGTGGTCACAACCAGCCCCTGCGTGTAAATGGCTTCAAGACCAAAGCGATCTTCGAGCCACTGCCGCACATAGGCTACAAAGTGGGGAGCCTCGATCGGGAACGGCGTCGCCGCAAAATGCAGACTCTCCGATTTCGCCAGATCAACTTGATCGGCGGTGATGGTGTTCTGTTTCAGCATCAGATCAAGCACGGTGGCTTGACGTTGTTGCGCCGCTTTAAGGTCAACCAGCGGATCGTAGATCGCGGGCGATTGAGGCAATCCAGCCAACAGCGCGCACTCGGCCAGATCGAGTTGACCGACCGGCTTGCCAAAGTACGTCTGCGCCGCGGCCTCGATGCCATAGGCGAGGTTGCCGTAGTAAACTTCATTCAAATACAAATCGAGGATGTCGTCTTTGCTGAATTGCTGCGTGATGCGCCAGGCGAGGATGCTTTCGCGCAGCTTGCGGGTCAGGGTGCGCTGCGCGGCCTCTTCCGGCGAGAGCATGAGATTGCGCGCCAGCTGCTGTGTGATCGTGCTGCCGCCGCTGAGGACTTCGCCGCCCTGCAAATTGATCCAGACCGCACGCAGGATGCCAATCACATCGACGCCCGGATGCGAGTAGTAGTTCGCATCTTCGGTGGCGACAGTGGCCTGCTGGCAGTAAAGTGGAATGTCACTCAGTTTGACCGGCGTATGTTTGCCGCGATGGGGATCGGCAATTTCATACAGCAGCCGTCCGTTTCGATCGACAATTTTAGTGGACGTGGCCGCGGCGTGTTGATACAGCGTATCAAGCGAGGGCAGATCGACGAACAGCCAGGCGTAGATCGCGGCGGACCCCAGGATCGCTACAATGACAAAGATGATAAGCAAGCGTTTGATTCGACGACGCATTTGAAATGACCAATGATTAACGACAAATGACCAGTTACCGACACCCTTACATGACGCTACGACCCTTCAATTCGTTGCCTATTGTAACGCCGCCCGGCCTACGGTCAACCGCCGAGTACACAACGACTCTCCACCTGCGATCAACATGCTATAATCGTGTCAACCTGAATGCAGTAACAGATACGAAATGGATCACGAATGAGCGTACCCAAACGCAGTGAAATTCGATCGGGGCTGCGCGTG
Source organism: Thermoflexales bacterium (assembly GCA_017882055.1). Taxonomy (GTDB): domain Bacteria; phylum Chloroflexota; class Anaerolineae; order Fen-1058; family Fen-1058; genus JADGQE01. Next base: position 8,452 of record JADGQE010000046.1, on the reverse strand, counting down.
CAAATCGTGGAAAAACAGAATCAACGCACCGGCGCATTAACCGAGGGCGTCGTGGCCCGCATCCTCACCAAAAGTCCCACGCACCCGCACGGAATCAAAGTGATGCTGGACAACGGCAAAGTCGGACGAGTGCAAGCGATTGTGGCTCCACCTTCGGCCGGCTAATCAAACGCAAAGGGGCGAGTCTTTCGGACCCGCCCCAATCTTTTTCACTCAACCACTGTAACGTTGAGCTCTGGTGATTATACACATCTCGGGTTTCGCTCTCGATCCGCGTCCTCGCGGATCGTCGGCGTCCCGCCGACTTGAGCACTTGTGTATAATCACCAGTGAGCTAAATGATCTCCAACTCCTTCAGTTTCTCTTCGGGCACCACGCCGTTCTTCCAGCCGCGTTTCTCATAGTATTCTTCGAGCATCAGATCGAGTTCGCAGACCTGGCCCAGCGAGCCGGGCATGGTGGACGCTTCTTTAGTGAAGCGATCGGGCAGAGTATCGCTGCCTTCACCGAAACCGGCGAGGTTGTTGTAGTAGCGCTCCAGGTTGTAGACGCGCTCGCCAACCTTGAGCAAATGGCCGGGATTTGACGGCACGCCGGTGATCGCCTCGTATTGAGCCGCGAGCGAATCAAGCGATTCGGCGAACGTGGCGAACTTGCACACGTCGAGGCAGTCGGTGACGGTATGAACGTTCTGGAAGATCACGTTCATCTCGCCCTTGCCCTTCCAGGCGAGCGGATCGGTCACCGTCGAGGGACCCAGCACGTTGCCAACGACCTCGGCAGCCGGGGTGTAGCCGCGCAGGTGGCACGCGCCGCGATTGCTGGTGGCGTAGCCCAGGCCCATGCCCTTGATGCCGCGCGGATCGTAAGCGGGAATGCCCTGGCCCTTAGCCGTCATGGCAATTTCGGGATGGCCAAAATGTTTGGCCGTGGCATTCGCGCCGTCGGCCAGGATATTCCCGATGCCCTCGCGGAAGGCGATCTTGCGGACGGTGTCCGTCATGCCGTAGATATCGCCCCACTTCAGACCGCCATCACCGTTGGTCCAGCCCTTCTGGGTGGCTTCCATCCAGATGGACAGTGGGTGGCCGACCTCGATCGCGTCTATGCCGTAGTCGTTGCACAGGTCGATCATTTTGGCGACGGTGTTGATGTCACTGTTGCCGCAGTTGGCGCCCACCGACCAGGCCGGCTCGTACTCGACGCTTTCCATATGCAAGCCCTTCCACGGCCCCTCTTTGACTTCGACTTCCTTCTTGCAGGCGACCGGGCAAGCATGGCAAGTGGGATCGTTGACCAGGATGTTCTGCTTGACGTACTCGCCGCTCAGCAATTCGGCCTGGTCGCCGAACGCCGTGAACTGGCTATTCTTGGTAGGATAGGCGCCGAGGACGTTGGTCATGTTCGTCAACACGTTGGTGCCATACACCGACAAACCGCCTTTGCGCGGCGCGGTCACGACACGCTCGTCCATGATTTCAGCCAGCGCCTTTTGGTGGGCAGCCTTCCACTTTTCGCGATCGGCAGCCTTCACCATTTTCTTCTCAGCTTTGATCACGATCGCCTTAAGGTTCTTGCTGCCGCCTACGCAGCCCGTCCCGCCGCGCCCGCTGGCCCGATCGTCCTCATTGAGCCACGCGGCGAACTTGACTAGATGCTCACCGGCCTGCCCGATGGCGATCACGCTTAGATCCTTCTCGCCATACTTGGCCTTGAAGTGCTTGACCGTGTCGTGTATGCCCTTGCCCCACACTTCCGAAGCGTCGAGCATTTCGACCACACCATCGTGCACGTAGGCATATACCGGTTTGGCCGCTTTGCCTTTGAAGATCAGGCCGTCGAAGCCCGCCCAGCGCAATCGGGCCGCCGACCAGCCGCCTTGATGCGAGTCGGTGACGGTGCCCGTTAGCGGCGACTTGGTCACAATCGCCAGACGGCCGCTCATGTTCGCTTCGCTGCCGGTGAGCGGGCCGTTCATGAAGCACAACAGATTATCCGGCGACAACGCATCAACTTTGGGGCCATTGTCGAAAACGTATTTCACGCCCATACCGCGCGCGCCAATATACTTCAAGGCCCATTCTTCGTTGATGGGTTCGTAACTGACTTTGCCAGCGGTCAGATCAATCCGACCAATATGGTTGGCATATCCTCCGAGTTGCATTTCATCCTCCATTTAGCGTGAATTTCATAGTAGGAAGAAGCTGAAGACTATCCGACGAACAGACAGATTGTTTTGGCCGACCACCTCCCGATCTGAGAATGACGCCTTTTCGAGACGAGCAATACTATTCGCTTAGGTGAGGGAACAGGCCGGCCCGCTGCAGAAAAACTAAACCGACCCTGATATGTATATACTATCAGATTACGGTCAATCCCGCCGCAACGCCAGACACACTTGTTAAGTCTTCCGCGTGATGGATGTCATGCACGTTATGTGATCCCGGTATAACGCTCCCTGCGCTCGAATAGTCTGCCTGATCTTGTTTGACTCTCGTTCACTGGCAAGGTAAGATTAAACCATGGCGATTGAACCCGTTAGTGGCATCATCCTGGCCGGTGGACAAAGCCGGCGCATGGGCCGCGACAAGGCGCTGATCGCGTTTGAAGGCAGACCCATCATCGCGCACGTCATTGACACGCTGCGCGAGTTGTCTGATGATGTGCTGGTCGTGTCCAACCGATCGGCGGCTTACGAATCCTTCGGTATACGGATCGTGCCCGATGCCGATCCGCCCGGCGGGCCGCTCGGCGGGATCAGCGCCGGGCTGGCGGCTGCGCAGCATGATCTTGCGATTGTGGTGGCCTGCGATATGCCGTTTCTGAATACGCAGTTGCTGCATTCGCTGGTCGAACGCGCGGTGAACGTCGATGCGGTGGTGCCGCTGACGGGCGATCAATTTGAGCCGCTGCACGCCGTTTATCGGCGCACCTGTCTGGCGGCGATCAACCGCCACCTGGCCGGTGGCGATCGGCGGGTGATCAGTTTCTTCGACGAGGTGCGAGTCAAAGCGGTGCCGGAGACCGATTGGCAATTGATCGATCCCACCGGCCGCTCGATTGCCAATCTCAACACCCCGGACGATTTGCTGCAGCTGCACCAGGCATAACTTGATAGTCGCAAGCCTGGTTTTGTGCTATGATCAGCCTACGGAGCCCTCATGAGTGCTGAACATGTTTTGATCATCGACGATAGCGTTGAATCACGACGGTGGATCATCGACAGCGTGATTCGCCCGGCCGGCTACAATGTCATCGAGGCCGATAACGTCGTGAGCGCCCGCGCGATCCTGGCGACCGTCAAACCCCATGTGGTCATCCTCGCCGCCGAGATCGGCCCGGAGGGCGGACTGCCGCTGTTGGCCATGCGCGAAGCGACGCTCCCCGTCATCGTGACGACCACCCATCGCTCGCTCGACGAAGTATCGGCGGCCCTGAGCGCCGGTGCGTTCGATGTGCTTATCCGGCCATTTGAGCCTGAACGGTTGGCCAGCTCGATCGCGCGCGCTCTAAAAATATCCAGAGCGGTCAATGAACGCGATACGCTGCGGGAGCAAACCGAGCATCAGGTGCAGGAGTTCAACGCCATCTATACCGTGGGCAAGCTGATGACGGGCATGCTGGATGTCGAACGCATCCTGACCCTGGTCGTCACCGCCGCCGCCAATCTGACGCACGCGGAAGAAGGAACGTTAATGCTGGTCGATCCGGCCTCGGGTGAGCTGTATCTGCGCGCCAGTCACAACATGGCCGACGCCACCACCCGCAACCTGCGTGTCCAGGTCAGCGATAGCCTGATCGGCCGCGTGCTTCAAAGCCGCCGGCCCATTATGATGAGCGGCAGCGATTTGCACAAAGTCCAGACCTGGTTCCTGGTTCGATCGATTCTGTGCGTTCCGCTGATCGCCGGCAATCGCGTGACCGGCGTGCTCAGCGTCCACAATCGAATTTCCGGACACGGCTTCACCGAGCATGACGTGCATCTGCTTTCGACCCTGGCCGATTATGCGGCCATCGCCATCGAGACAGCCCGGCTTTATTCGCAAGCCGACCGCGAGCGGACTCAGCTGGACACCATCCTGCGCGGAATTCAAGATGTGGTCATTGTTACCGATCCCAACATGCGCATCCTGCTGGTCAACAATGCCGCCTGTGAGACTTTCAATTTATCGCGCAAGGTCATTGGCCAGCCGCTGGCTGAAGTGATGCAGGTCCAGGCGGTGCGCGATCTGTTCGATCCGGACAAACTGCAAAGCCGCGCCTGGCGGGCCGAGATCGTTCTGCCGGACGGGCGTACCTTGCAAGGTCAGATTTCTATGCTCCACGGCGTAGGTTATGGCGCGGTGATGCACGACATTTCGCGTTTGAAAGAGCTCGATCGGATCAAGAGCGAGTTCGTGTCCATCGTCTCACACGACCTGCGCACGCCCTTGACGACCATTCGCGGCTTCGTGAATCTGCTGTCACGGGTCGGGCCGCTGAATCCACAACAAACGGAGTTCGTGAATCGGGTCGAGCGCAGCATGTCCGACATCGTCGAGCTGATTGCCGACTTGCTCGACATCGGCAAAATCGAGGCCGGGCTTGATTGGCAAATGGAGACGGTCGAGCTGCATAGCCTGGTAGCCAAAACCGTCGAGCGGGTGCGCCCGAATGCCGAAGCGCTGAAACACACTTTGATCACCGATATAACCGAGTGCGCGCTGGTGCAGGGCAATGCGCGGCGGCTGGAACAGGTCGTTACCAACCTGCTCGGCAATGCCATCAAGTACACGCCTGAAGGCGGAAAAATTGAAGTCGCCTTGAAAGAAGATGGCGACTTCCTGGTCCTGCAGGTGCGTGACAACGGCATTGGCATTTCGATCGAAGACCAACATCGTATCTTCGACAAGTTCTATCGGGTCGAATCCGAGGCGATGCAAAACATCGGGGGCAGCGGTTTGGGTCTATCGATCGTGAAAGCCATCACCGAAAAACATCAGGGCCGGGTCTGGGTGGAGAGTGAATTGGGCAAGGGCAGTACTTTTACCATGTTGCTGCCCAGGCAGGCGGTGAGTCAATCGTCTCCAGCCGACAGCGGCAGCCTGATCATGACACCGGAGAATTCCGAGTAAACGGCGATGACCGAACGGCTTTACTATTTCGACTCCTACCTGCATTCATTCCAGGCTCGCATCGTCGAGCGTTTGGAAGTCAACGATCACCCGGCGGTGGTGCTCGATCGATCGGCCTTTTATCCGGCCAGCGGCGGCCAGCCGGCCGACCGCGGCACGCTCAACCAGGCCCGCGTCGTCGATGTGATCGAGCGCGAAAGTGATGGCGAAGTGCTGCACGTCCTGTCCGAACCCATTGCCGCCGCCGACGTGCTCGGCACGATCGATTCAGCGCGCCGCTTCGATCTGATGCAGCAGCATACCGGTCAGCATATTCTCTCACAGGCGTTCATTCAGTCGCTCGAAGCCGAGACCATCTCGTTCCATCTCAATGACGATCGCCGCGACGGCGCGGCGACGATCGACCTCAGCACTCCGGATTTGAAGCCGGAACAGATCGATCGCGTCGAAGACTTAGCCAACTCGATCGTTTACGAGAACCGCCCGGTCAGTGCCCGCTTCGTGAGCGAGGCCGAACTTAAATCGATCCCGCTGCGCAAGCCGCCCACCGTCACCGGCTCGATCCGCATCGTCACGATCGATCGCTTCGACGGGTCGGCCTGCGGCGGCACGCACGTCGCCCGCACCGGCGAAGTCGGTCTGATCAAGATCACCAAACTTGAGCGGCGCGGCCATGACACGCGTGTCGAGTTTCGCTGCGGGCAGCGCGCCCTGATCGACTATCGGCGCAAGCACGCTGTTCTCAACACCGTGGCAGCGGATCTGACGGTGGGTTACTGGGAACTCGATCAAGCCGTGGCCCGGCTTCAGGCCGAAAACAAGTCGGTTCGCAAGCAGCTCACCGAAGCCGACACCCATTTGCAACAGTACGAAGCGGCTGAATTGTTGAACGCCGTCGATCGCTACGCCGGCCTCGGCTTGATCGCGCGGGTCTGGCCCGATCGCGATGCCGCTTACTTGAAACGCTTTGCCAGTCTGTTGACCGTGCAGCCCAAAACGATCGCGCTGTTAGGCGCAACGGGCAAAGCCACGGCACTCGTCTTTGCGCGATCGAAAGACCTGCCGCATGACCTCGCGGCGCTGCTCAAAGCGACGGCCGCCCGGCTCAACAGCCAAGGCGGCGGCTCGCCCGCCTTGGCGCAGGCCGGCGGCCCGCCGGCCACGGCCGAGCAGATCAAAGCAGCGATCGATTGGGCAACCGATCAACTGAAGAATCGGACTGAGTGAAGTGACGCCGTCATGCGTCACTTTTCATCGACAAGGCTTACTCAACCCAAGATAAGGCTCGCATGGATAAAATTGCTCCCAACGTCTACGTCGAATCAGCCTATCGCGGCAGCACCGTCGGCGCGATCATGACACCGACCGGTGTGATCTGTGTCGACACGCCTATGCTGCCCGCGGAGGCCCGCCACTGGCGGACGCAGATCGCGCATCTCTCCAGGCTGCCCATCCGTCACGTCATCTACACAGACGGCCATCGCGATCGAGTTCTCGGCCAGCAGTGGCTGGGCGGCATAGTCGTTGGGCACGAGCTGACATGGGAAAAAATGCGCGGCTACGGCGATACGCTGCGCCAGCAAGTCGTCGATTTTCTGTCGCATCACGGCGCGGTTGAAGCTGCCGAAGAGATCTCGCACCAATTGCAGCTGGCCTTGCCGCAGATCACCCTCAGCCACGGCAGCAGGCTCGTCTTGCAAGCGGCCAAACCGCGCGTGGTCGTGCGGCCCGTCGGCGGCGCCAATCCGGGCAGCCTGTGGGTCGAACTACCCGAACAGGGCGTGGTCTTCACCGGTGATCTGGTCACCCTGAGCACACATCCCTTCATGTCCGAGGCCGATACGGTGACGTGGCTCGATCGGCTGGCCGAACTGCGCGATCCCAACTATCCGATGACGAAGATCGTACCGGGACGCGGCGGCAGTTATCGACGGGCCGGCTCGCAGAAAGTGTCGGCGTATCTGACCGATATGCGCGACCGGGTCCGCGCCTTGATCCGCCAATATCGCGGCAAGATCGATGCCACCGAGTTGATGCCAGAGTACCTCGATCGGTTCCCGATCCCGTCCGGCGAGAACGAGCGCGTTCAGCGCCGCATCAGTACCGGCTTAGAGCGCGTCGCTGAAGAAATCAGGGCCGAGAAAAAGAAACGGAAGCGATAGACGACAACCGATCCCAGACGGCAGACCGCTGATCAACTCTGATCGGTGGTCTGCCGTCTGCTGTTTGGGCGAAAGGATTGAGGCCATGTCATTCAAAACTGAAACCTTGGTGGAAGTCACCCGCGGCGGGCGAGTGGAATCGGAGCATCGCGGCGCGATTGCGGTCGTGGAGGCCGGCGGCAAATTGATCGCGCACCTGGGCGACGTCGATCTGATTTCATACCTGCGATCCAGCGCGAAACCGTTTCAAGCGCTGCCGCTGGTCGAAAGCGGCGCAGCCGATCGATTCGGCTTCACCGATCAAGAACTCGCCATCATCGCCGGATCGCATTCGGGCGAAGCGCGCCACAGCGAAGTGGTGCAATCGATCCTCAACAAGATCGGTCTCAAAGAAGCTGCGCTGCAGTGCGGCGTACACGTACCCTTTAGTCCCGAATCAGCTCAAAGGCTGCGCGAGTCCGGGCAAGCGCCCACGCCGATCTACAACAATTGCTCCGGCAAACATGCGGGCATGCTGGCGCAGGCTATCGCTCGCAACCTGAGCACGCACGACTATCTCGATCCTAATCATCCGGTGCAGATCAGCATCCGTCGAGCGTTGGCTGATCTGGCTGGCAGCTCATTCGACGCAATCAGCGTAGGCATTGATGGTTGCTCTGCACCGAATTTCGCGCTGCCATTAAGAGCAACGGCGTTAGCGTTTGCGAAGTTGGCGAATGCGAACTCAGTCTCAACACAGGGTTCTTCTCGGCGAGACACGCTATTTGCCGAACAAGTTGCCAAGAGCCTCCATGGGCTTAATGTCTCAATGTCGATCTCGGTCTCAAGAGATGACGCATTGGCACGTATTGCCCACGCCATGGTAAATTACCCCGAGATGGTCGCGGGCGAGGGCCGATTGGATACCGATCTCATGCGTGCCGCCAGGCAACACGTTGTGAGCAAAGGCGGCGCGGAAGGCTTTTACGGCCTGGGCATTTTTCCATCTGACGGCCGGCCGGCACTCGGCATCGCCATCAAAATCGGTGATGGCGACGGCAAACGCGGCGGGCATCCGGTCGTGATCGAAACACTGAAGCAGCTGGGAATATTAGACGACGAGGCTTTGATTGCGTTGAAGAGTTACCACGCGTGGCCGGTGACAAATCATCAAGGCCGGGAAGTGGGCGAAGTCAG
>JADGQE010000349.1 GCA_017882055.1 Thermoflexales bacterium | reverse complement strand
CGGCTGCCGGCCGAATCACTGGCGCTGTTCAAGCAGCTGTTTGCTAACAACTGCCAGAGCGACATGGTGACGAGCATTGAAGAAGGCCGGCCGACGGCGTTGGCCGCTGCGCTGGCCGATGAACTCGGCCAGCCCTTTGAAGGCAAGTTGGACGATCTCAAAGCCGCCGACTGCGTGGTGATGGTCGGTGCGAATCTCGTGGACAACCATCAGGTCGCCGGTTTCTTCGTGAAGCGCAACTTGCCGAAGAACGTGAAGCTGGTCGTGATCGATCCGAATGAGAACGAACTCGATGCGCTGGCCGATTGTGCGTTGAAGCCCGCGGTCGGTACTGATGCCGAAGTCGTCCGCGCGTTCATCGCAGCCGCGAAAGGTGCCGAGGCCAACGCGGAGATCGCCGAAGCCGCCCGGATCATCGGCGCGGCGAAGAAGCCTGTCATCGTTTATGGCAAAGGCTTCATGGCGAACAACAAGCCAGAAACGCTGAAGCAGCTGATCGAGTGGGCGAAGGCCATCAACGCGAAGTTGATCGGCCTGAAGGGCGAAGCCAACAGCCTGGCCGCGGCGCAGTACGGCCTCGATCAAATTTTCAAACTCAACGGCCATCAAGTCGCGTACGTCGCAGTGGGCGATGATTACCCGACCGAGCGATTGATTCAGCGGCTGGAAAAAGCGCCGTTCCTCGTGGCGCAAGCCAGCTACGTTTCGAAACTCACGGCCAGAGCCGATGTGGTGCTGCCGGTCGAAATGTGGGCCGAGCAGGATGGACACTATCTGAATCTGGACGGCCGCTTGCAAGCCGCGCACAAAGCGATCCATGCGACGGAAGAAGTCCGATCGAATGTGGCGGTGCTGCAAGAACTGGCGCAGCGGCTCGGCTTCCAACCCGTGAGCAATTGGAAAGAAGAACTCTTTCAACGCGTGCCGGTTGTGGCGCTGACGGAAGCATAAAGGGAGATACTATGACTAAGCCTAAGGTTTCAACTGACTGGATGGCGGGCTGCGCCGGATGCCACATGTCTTTCCTGGACATCGACGAACGTATTGTCCAGCTGGCTGAATTGGTGGACATTCGCGCCACGCCCATCACCGATCTTAAAGAGCCGGATGCCGGTGGCGTGGACGTGGGTGTGTTGGAAGGCGGCGTCAACAACACGGCCAACGAAGAAGTGGCGCACCGCATGCGCAGTCGCTGCAAGATTCTGGTGGCGTTGGGCGATTGCGCGGTCTTTGGCGGCGTGCCCGCCATGCGCAATTTCTTCACGCTGGAAGAATCGCTGCGCCGCGCGTATGTCGAAACGGAAAGCACCGATGCCGAGGGCAAGATTCCGGATGATCCGGAATTGGCGCAAATGACCAAAGTTCGTGCGTTACAGGATGTAGTGCCGGTCGATGTGTTTATTCCCGGCTGCCCGCCCGACGCCGATGTCATCTTCTACGCATTGAGCGAGTTGGCGCAGGGCCGCATCCCGGTCTTGAAGAACGAGAATCTACACTGGCATTGAGAGCGACGCAATACGCAGTGCGCATCACCGAAAAGAACTGCGTAATACGTAATGCGTAAAGAGAGGCAGACTATTATGACCCAAAAAATCACGATTGAACCCGTAACCCGCATCGAAGGCCATGCCAAGGTCACGATTCGCCTGAAGGATGACGGCACGGTCGAGCACGCTTACTTGCACATCAACGAATTTCGCGGCTTCGAAAAATTCTGCGAAGGCCGCATGTATTTTGAAATGCCGTCGATTACGCCCCGCATCTGCGGCATCTGCCCGGTCAGCCATCACCTGGCTTCAGCCAAGGCGTGCGATGATTTGATGGGCTGCCCGCCGCCGCGCCCGGCCTCGCTCTTGCGCGAACTCATGCACATGGGCCAGATCATTCAGAGCCACGGCATGCACTTCTTCGAACTGGCCGGCCCCGATCTACTGCTGGGCTTCGATTCCGATCCCGCCACGCGCAACGTCATCGGTCTGCTGCAAGCCAATCCGGCGCTGGCGGTGAAAGCCGTCGGGCTGCGCAAGTTCGGGCAGGAGATCATCAAGACGCTGGGCGGCCGCCGCATCCATCCCAACTTCGCCGTGACGGGCGGCGTCAACAAAGCGCTGACGGCCGCCGAGCGCGACACGATCCTGGCGGGCTATGACGCCGCGATTGAAACGCTGCAAGTGGGCCTGTCGATCATGAAGGATTGGGCCAGGCGCAACATGGACGACATTCTGAAATTCGCCGTCCTCAAGTCCGGCTACTTTGGTCTGGTCACGCCCGACAACGGCCTCGAACTGTACGACGGCGACATCCGGCTGATCGATTCGGCCGGGCAGCAGCTGGAAAAATTCGACGGTCGCAACTATCTGGATTATATCGCCGAGCACGTGGAAAGCTGGTCGTATCTCAAATTCCCGTATTACAAGAAGCTGGGCTGGCCCGGGGGCGTGTATCGCGTCGGGCCGCTGGGCCGCTTGAACGTGGTGGAGAAGATCGATACGCCGCTGGCCAATGACGAACTGAAAATCTGGAAGTCGTTGAACGGCGGACATCCGGTCGAGAATACGTTGTACTTCCACTATGCGCGCTTGATCGAAGCGCTGTTCGCTACCGAGCGTGTGCGGATGCTGCTGGCTGATCCGGATATTCTCAGCACGGACATCCTCAACACTCGCCACGACTTCAAAGGCGTCGGCGTTGGCGTGCTGGAAGCGCCGCGCGGCACGCTGTTCCATCACTACTGGGCGAATGAAAACGGCCAGCTGACGCGCGTGAATTTGATCGTCGCCACCGGCCACAACAACTGGGCGATGACCGAAGCGGTCGACAGCGTGGCCAAGACCTACATCACCGGCCCGGTGATTCACGAAGGGCTGTTGAATCGTGTCGAAGCGGCGGTGCGCGCGCACGATCCGTGCCTGTCGTGTTCGACGCACGCGGTCGGCCAGATGCCTATCATCATCGATGTGACCGATCCCGAAGGGAATGTGGTGCAGACGTTGCGGAGGGACTGACCGTGGCAATGGTAGGGGCGAGGCATTCGCCCTGCGTTATTTATTGATCGTCTTGCCTGCTGATTACAGTAGGCGGATTGATTGACATTGGTCGCCTGGCGAATGCCTCGCCCCTACGATAATCGTTAATATTTCTCAACCTCTCGCCGATTGACTTGGACTTGCAAAAGAGTCTATAATATCTGCGAGAGGTTGTTGTTTCAGCCGGGGGCAATTCACGAGTTCACAACTTTGATATCGCAAAAGGGAGGAATAGATCATGATCACGGTTAGTCAACTGTTGCGCAGCCGCGCAGCGAACAATGTCTGGACCATCGAACCGGAGGCAACGGTGGATCAGGCCCTGGCCTTGATGGCCGACAAGGACATCGGGGCGTTGCTGGTTGTTAAAGACGGCAATTTGGTGGGCGTGTTCTCCGAACGTGACTTCGCGCGGACGGCCTACCGCACGGGCAAGGACTGCAATGCCATGCGGGTGGATGAACTCATGACAGCCGATGTGATCACCATCGGGCCTGAGTTCACTCTGGAAGAATGCATGGCGCTGGTCACCCGTGAGCGCATTCGCCATCTGCCGGTGATGGACATGGGCAAGCTGATCGGGATCGTGTCGATCGGCGACCTGGTCAAAGCCATCATCGACAGCCAGAAGGGCACCATCGATAATTTGCAAAACTATATTCTGGGCGAAGGCTACGGGCGATAAGCAAGGGATGAAGGATGAGGGATGAAGGATGAAGGATGAAGGATGACGCCTGGCGGCCCACCGACTCTCTGCCGGAGAGTCGGGCATGGGCAGGATGAATCTTAGTAGACTTTTCATCCTTCAGAATTCACACCGCACTGCAACCACGCAGTGGGTGCAAGTGTCCTTCATCCTTCCGAAGCGGGGTTGTGGTTGAATAAGGTCTTAATCCTCGGTTACGGCAACGTCGATCGACAGGATGACGGTGTGGCCTGGCACATCCTGGCCGGGCTGGCTCAGCGCATGGGCTGGCCCGCGCCGTCTTCGCCCGACGACGAGTTTCCGCCGGCCAACGAGGAAACTGATCTGCTGTTTGTTCTGCAACTTACCCCTGAACTGGCCGAAACGCTGGCGCTCTACGATCGAATCTGTTTCATCGATGCGCACACCGGCAGCGTGCCGAATGAGGTGAACCTGATCGAAGTCGACAGCGAGTTTCAGGCGTCGCCCTTTACGCATCACATGACGCCGCAGACCTGCCTGTCGTTCACGGAGACGTTATACGCTCAGCGTCCGCAGGCGATCCTCGTTTCGGTGCGCGG
>JADGQE010000348.1 GCA_017882055.1 Thermoflexales bacterium | reverse complement strand
CTCGGTCTCCTCGGTTACGTCTTTAGCCAGATATTTACAGCAGCAGAAGCCCACCCGTCACACTGGTTAGCCGCGCTCGGTGCTGCCGTCCTCGGCGGCATGGCCGGCTGGCTGTGGTATCGCTGGCGCGGCGACATTATTTGATCCGGCGACAAGACGAACAGTCAGCGGATCGATGGATGATCAAGCGAGTGATGCCAGTTTGTCGGAAAGGTTGGCACAATAAACCGCCGCACCTATTTTGGATCGGTGCGGCGGTTGTACTCCATCAAGCACAAACGCTTCAATGAAGATCGCCCTCAGGCATTAATTCTTTGGCTTGTCGGAACAAAGCCGTGCGATGCGCTTGGTAGGCCTCGCCGTCAATTTCGCCGCGATCGTGCATCTCGTCGAGTGCCGCGATTTGAGTGAGGATTGCCTTAAAGCCCGATTCGTCTGGCGTTTCAGTTGAAGCCAGCGCCGGATCGGGCCGGCGGAACCACCAGAGTCCGAGCACGATCAACGTCAGCCCGATGACGATACCGCCAAGCACGATCGCGACATTTGGCACACCAGCGGTAATGGAGTTGGCCGCCACTGCAGATTGAGATTCCGCCTGAGGTTGAGTCGGCGGCGCTTTTAATTGCAGTTCGCCCGATAAAGTAATGGCGACTTTCTCACCCGGCTTCAACGCAGCATGCTTTAGCATCGCAAACTTGGAGCCATCCCCCATCGACTGCACACCTGCGTCAGTCAGGCCATCGCCGCTGGCCGTCAAACCGGAGCTATCATCGATCAAAAAACTGAGGCCGCCTGTCGGTAACTGCGCTGTGTACGCGTACGTCATCCCTGACTGATACGGCAGAATGTAGTTGACGATGATCTGTCCCGCATTCTCGCCGGGAACCAACGGCGCGGTATCGGCAAAGCCATCGGGTGTGCGCACAAAGCGATCGCTGTTATCCGGAAACGATACATTGGTCGCGTCCGGCGGCAGCAAAAATTGAATCGTCGCCGCTTTGCCATCGGCCAGTTTCAGCGCACCCTGCACCGTGCGCGTGCCGGAGTTCGACAGGCTGTACACTTCGGCGACTTCCAGGCCCGCATGCGACGAGAGGAAGAGCATATGCGCCTGCGCAATCTGCACTTTCGAGCCGTCAGTGGTCGATTCGTAGATCGGCAGTTCGAGGTCGGTCAGCGGGCGGCCGTCCGCAGGCACGGGTTCTGAGAAGTAACTCACGCCGTTGTAGTTCGCCATCACGCCATAGAGCAGCCCGTCCGTTAGCGGCACGTCTTCAAAGCGAAAGGTGCCGTCGGGATTCGACTTGCCATCCAGCATGAGCTTTTCGGAGAAGTCCTGTTGATCCCAGGCGTGCAGCACCAGATCGAGTTGGGCCGGCACCGATCCGCCTTCGGTGTGATTCACGATCTTGCCGCTCACGATCGCCGTCTTGGCAACCGGCGTGGGCGGCGTTTGAGTCTGCGCCGCGACCGGCGCGGCCAGCATCAGGGTGAGTGCGACGAGGGTGAGCATCCATTTTGTTTTCATGCCGTCACCTCGGCACGAATCGCGAGGCTGGCCCCGCAGCTCGCACAGAACCGATCATCCACGCGGGCTTTGCGCCCGCACTTCGGGCAGAAGTTGGCTGTCTGCAACTCCGTTGGGTTCTTGCGGCGATTGCGCACCGCTGCTTCGATCAATGTATCCACATTCGTTTGTCGTCGACTGCGCACTGCTTCTTCGATCAACGTATCCAGATTGATTGCCCCCTTATCCTTCGCATCGATCGTCGCAGCGGCTTGAGCCATCAAGTTAGCCCGCAGGCTGGCGTAGTCTTCGTCGGTGACTTTGCCCGTGCGATGATCGAATTCGAGATCGCGCAGCGCCAGCAGCGTCGCTTGATGTTGATCGGCGCTCGACACCGGCACGACGCGTGCCAACGCCGGTTTGAGTCGCTTGTGATTCAGCAGCGGCTTGATCACGATCGGGATCGTGGCCGCCAACAGCAATAAACCAATCAGGATCGATCCTGCACTCATCGTCAATCTCCCGTCCCATTCACTCGATCTGCTGTAACTCTTGCTCGATGCGCGCCAGCACATCCGGCGCAATTTGCGGCGTCAGCGCTGAGGCTGCGGCTTGCTGCGTGCGTCTCGCGCGCCAGCTCTTCAACACCTGCCATACAACTGCCATGCCCAACAGCACCGACACTACGGGCAGCATCCACACGAACGAGGTGAAGCCGCTGCGCTGCGGCTCGGCCAGCACACGCTCGCTATATTGCGCGACGAAGTAGTCGATGATCTGCTGTTCGTCCCAGCCTGCCGTCAGTTGATCCCGGATCTGCTGCCGCCAATCTTTGCACGCCTTCGTCTCGCATACATCGAGCGGCGTGTTGGGGCACACCGGACAATACAGTTTCTTGGCAATCGCGTTGACATCATCCGCCGTGGGGAAGGTCGTGCCGCCCTGTTGAGCGTAGACCACTGCCACCGCATAGAAACTGGCGACGAGGGTTACCAACGCCAGAAAAACCTTGGTCTTCATGTTTAACCTCCCGTTGCCGGTTTCGGCTGCAGCGCGCCGGCTTTGAGCGTGTACGTGGCGTCGCGCCTACCCATCGGCCAGGCCGCAATCAGTGTGCCGATGATCATTACCACACCGCCAATCCACGCCCAGTTGATCAATGGGTTGATGTAAATCTTGAAGGTCGAGTTATTCAATCCGATCTCTTCCCAGCCGACGAGCAGGACGTACACATCCTCGGCCATCGTCGAATAGACGGCGGCGATCGTCGAGGGCTGCTGCTGCGTGACGAAGAAATCGCGGCGCGGCTGCAGCTGGCCAATCAGCTGATCGCCCTGATAGAGCGTCGTCGTTGCTTCCACCACATCGCGTCCATCGGAGCCGGGATACTCGCGCAGCGTGTTGAATTCCAGCGAGTAGCCGCCGACGCTCAAGCGCTGTCCGGCAGACAGCGTGCCCTGCGTCTCCTGCTTGAAGAACGCATCGCCGATGAAAGCCAGCGCGATCATGATCACGCCAAGGTGAATCAGGTAGCCGCCGTAGCGCCGTCGATTGCGGCTCATGAGATTGACCAGTGCCGTGATCGGGTTTTCGTGTTGCGCCGACATGCGCGCGCGAACGCCCTTCCAGAATTCATAGCCGATCGCGACCACGCCGAACGACACCATCCACAATCCGGCGATCGATGCCGGGTGCATGCGATGGGCATAGCCCCACACCGCCGTGATGATCAACGATTCGATCAGCGGTACGCGCAGCGCCTTGAGCAAGTTGCGGAACGGCTGCTTGCGCCACGCCAACACCGGCGCGATGCTCATCAATACCAACAGCGCCAGGAACATCGGGCCGGTGACGCTGCGGAAATATGGCGGCCCGACCGTGATCTTCGTGCCGGTGACCAGTTCGGAGATTAACGGGAACACCGTGCCCCAGAAGACAGCGATCGTGATCACCAGGAAGATCATATTTTGCAATAAGAAGGCTGCTTCGCGCGAGACGAAGCTCTCGATTTCATGCTCACCCTTCAGGGACTTCAACCGGTTGAATAGCAAGGCCAGTGAGCCGATGAAAGTCGCGCCAATGAAGATGAAGAACGCGGGCCCCATCGCCGTTTGGGCGAAGGCGTGCACCGAACCGATCACGCCCGTGCGCGTGATAAAGGTGCCGAACAGCGACAGTGAATACGTCAGCACGATCAGCACGATGCTCCACACTTTCAACATACCGCGTTTCTCGGTCATCATCACAGAATGCAAGAACGCCGTGCCGACCAACCACGGCATCAGCATCGCGTTCTCGACCGGGTCCCAGCCCCAGAAGCCGCCCCAGCCCAGCACGTCGTAGGCCCAGCGCCCGCCGAGGATGAGGCCGATCGTCAGGAAAATCCACGCGACCAACGTCCAGCGGCGGGTCGTGCGGATCCATTCGTCTTCGTGCGCCTTGCCCGTGATCAATGCGGCGATGGCAAACGCGAACGGAATCACAAAGCCGGTGAAGCCAAGATACGTCGTCGGCGGATGGCCGATCATGCCAAAGTGACGCAGCAACGGGTTGAGGCCCTGACCATCTTGTGGGATGTAAGGCGTCGCGCCGGCTGGTTGGAAAACAGCCGTGATGAGATCCTGTGCGCCGGGCACGTGCCACAAGCGGGCGAATGGATTGGTAATGAACACCGCCAGCCCGATGAAGAACGCCGTGGTGAGCATCGACACCGCGATCACGTACGGCATCAACTCCCGATCGCGCTGCCACTTCCGAACGAGTACTACAGCCACAAAGCCCGACATCAACCAGGCCCAGA
>JADGQE010000347.1 GCA_017882055.1 Thermoflexales bacterium | reverse complement strand
GGTCGCGCTGGCGGCTGACTCGCCTGGAGCGCGGAACACAGCCAGTCATTGCGTCGCTGCCGGTGGCTTTGAGCCAATCAGAAGCAGCGCAACCGACCGTGCAATCTTCCAGATGACACCGATGAGCCATCCACTCGCACCGCCGACCGATGATCATTTCGGGCGCGTGGCCGAAGCCTTCTCGCGCAAGGCCGACGCCTACGATGCGTTCGGCGACGATCACATTAACCTCGCGCGTCTACGCCGCAAAGTGTACGATCACATCCTGCGGTTTTTGCAGCCGACCGATCGGATGCTCGAACTCAACGCGGGCACCGGCATTGATGCCGCCTTCTTTGCCGGCCGGGGTTATGCTGTTCACGCCATCGATATTGCGCCGGGTATGCTCGATCATCTCGCCACGAAGATCGAGCAGCAGCACTTGCGCGATCGGCTGACCTATCAGGCCGCGTCTTTCACCGAACTCGATCGAGTTGAGACGGGGCCTTTTCAATACGTCTTCTCCAACTTCGGCGGATTGAACTGCATCCCGGATCTCTCGTTGGCAAGTCGTCATCTGCCGAAAATTCTCGCGCCGGGCGGAAAGTTGACGTGGGTGATCATGCCGCCGATCTGTCCGTGGGAAATGGCGCTGATTTTCAAGGGTAAATTCAGCATCGCCACACGCCGCTTGCGGCGCAGCGGCACGTTGGCCCATGTCGAAGGGGTGCGTTTCATGACGCACTATTTTACGCCGCGCCAGGTGCTTGCCGCTTTAGGATCAGACTTCCAGCTGCTTCGCCTGGAAGGTCTGTCTGTTTTCACGCCGCCCGCCGATCGCCAGGATTTTCCTCGACGCTTTCCCCGCTTGTATCGCGGCCTGGTAAAGATCGATGACGCGTTGTCGCCGCGGCCGCCGTTCAATCATTGGGGAGACTTCTTCATCTTGACCGCACAATACACCCGGCATGAATGAGTTTCGTTTTGCGTGCTCCGTCTGCCACACGCCCTTGTCCCCGCTGGATGCTTTGCGGCAACGCTGTCCGGTTGATGGCCTGGTCTATGAGCGTCGTGACGGCATCTGGCATTTTCTCACGCCCGATCGACAGGTACGCTACGCCCAGTTTATGCGCGAATACCAGATCGTGCGTCAGGCTGAGCAGCGCGGATCGACCGATGCGGCTTTTTATCGATCGCTGCCATTTGGTGATCTCAGCGGCCATTTCGCCGCCGATTGGCAGATCCGCGCCCGCAGTTTTCGCGCGTTCGAGCGTGAGGTTTTGCTGCCTCTCGAAAAAGAATTGAAGACATCTTCTCAATATTCCAGGGCCAGCAGGCCGGGCTCCCACGCCCGGCAACTGGCGGCATGGGAGCCGCCCCCGCTTATTGAGAAGCTACAATTGGAGCAGCCGTTGCGCGTGATCGATCTCGGAGCCGGGAATGGCTGGTTGTCGTATCGACTGGCGCAGCGCGGTCATGCGGTCGCCGCCGTGGATTTGCTCACTAATCCACTCGATGGGTTGGGCGCACACATTCATTACGATGCGGCCTTCACGCCGCTTCAAGCCGATTTCGATCAGCTGCCTTTCACGGAAGAGCAAATCGATCTGGTCATCTTCAACGCGTCGCTGCATTACTCGACCCACTATGAAACCACGTTAACCGAAGCGCTGCGCGTGCTGCGACCCAATGGCCGAGTCATTATTCTGGATTCGCCCATCTATCGATCGGCGGACAGCGGCGCGCAAATGGTGCGCGAGCGCGAGGCCGCTTTCACTCAGGCGTACGGCTTTCCTTCCAACGCATTGCTCAGTGAGAACTATCTCACCGAACAACGCCTGAAGGACCTGGCCGAGACACTGCATCTTCGGTGGACATTCATTCGGCCTTTTTACGGCTGGCGCTGGAGGCTGCGCCCGCTGAAGGCCAGATTATTGCGGCGGCGCGAACCAGCCCGCTTTGCCGTTATCGTAGGACGACGATGGACTTAAACGCACGCTTGTTGATCGCGTATCCTGCCGCTCAACCGGCCGCCAGGCGCATCAAACTGAATTCGATCTGGTTGTTGTTGACGCGCTTGATCACGCAGGCGCAGCTGGTCGTGTTCACGGTGCTCGTCGCGCGCAGTCTGGGCGTAGCCGGCTTCGGACAATATGCGTTTGTCGCCGCGCTGATCTTCCTGGGCAACGTGGCGACCACCTTCGGCACCGATACGTTGCTGATCCGCGAAGTGGCGCGCACGCGCCAGGCGAATGACGGCCTCATCCCCGCTGCGCTGTGGCTTCAACTGGCACTATCCGTTGCGTGGCTCGTCATCATCCTGTGGGGCGCGAGTGCTTTCAGCGGACAATCCACTGAAGTCGTGCTTGCGTTGAAAGTGTACAGCCTGTCGCTGATTCCCCTGGCGTTCTTTACGGTGTTCACGGCCGTGCTGCGCGCGCATGAACGCATGGATCTGTATCTGCTGCTGAATGGACTGGTCGCGTTCATTCAACTCGGCGGTGCGTGGCTCGTGCTGCAACACAGCGGCAACTTGCTGTCGCTAGTGATCGCGTTGAACGTGGTGCAGCTCATCGCCGCCGTTTCTGCCGGTTTGCTGTGCCGAATCGGCCTGGCCACTTTTCATTTCAATTGGCTGGTCACGCGCAGCCGACTGGTGCAGGTCGCACGTCTGGCGTGGCCCTTCGCGCTGCTCAGTGTGCTGGCCGTGATCTATCAACGTTTAGGCGTGTTGATGTTATCAACGCTCGGAACTGATGCGCAGGTGGGAGGGTTTGCAGCCGCCGCCCGCGTGATCGAGCCGCTGAAGATGCTGCATTTTGCGGTACTCGGGGCGCTGCTTCCGGCGCTGGCCCGGCTCACTATGCAAGCCGATGACCTTCGGCAAACGCAAGCGGCTGCGCGCATATTTCGGCGTTCGCTGTTGCTCTTGCTGGCGTTCAGCACCGTGGCTGCATTGGCCCTCATCGGCTTAGCGCAATCGATCGTGCCGCTGCTCTTCGGCGGAGGTTATGCAGAGTCTGTGCCCGTTGTGCAAATTTTGGCCGTGAGTCTGATCCCGTATACCGTCTCGGCCTGTCTATCGGTGCGGCTCGTGACGCAAGGCAAAGAGCGGCGGTTGTTGTGGGCAACGGTGATTGGCCTTAGCGCGGCCGGCCTGTTGAATCGTGGGTTGATTCCCGGCTACGGATCGATCGGAGCCGCATTGACCGTCGTGGGCAGCGAAGTTATACTCGCGGGTACTCTGCTGGTGGTGAGGCGCTGATGTTGAACTTGCCAGATCATTCGGATGATAACACGCCGATCTTTAGCGCAGCCGATATGTTAGCGTATCGCTGGCGGGCCGGCCGCGCGCCGAAAGGTCCGCCGCCGCAAACGATCATTGTATGTTATCAGCGCGATCCGATCGCAGCTCTGCTTAAGCGTTATCGAGCAGCCAGAGTCGCTGGCTTCCTGGGTGAACTGCATGTGTTGAAAACGAACCGCCGCTCGATCGGCGTGCTGCACAGTATAGGTCCCGGCGCGCCGATCGTTGCGGCGACGGTAGAAGAACTGATTGCGTTCGGCGTGAAGCAGTTTATCTCGATCGGGTTGGCGGGCGGTCTGCAGCCCGATCTATTTCCCGGCGATGTGGTTATTTGCGATCGCGCGATTCGTGACGAAGGCACCTCGCCGCATTATCTGCCGCCAGCCCGATCGGTTGAAGCCGACCTGGCATTAACGCAGCGACTGGGCGCCGCGTTGTCGATGCACGGCATCGCGCACACCATCGGTAGCAGCTGGACAACGGATGCACCCTATCGCGAAACGCGCCGCGAGGTAGAAGCTTATCGGGCTGACGGCGTGAAGACGGTCGAGATGGAAGCCGCGGCGCTGTTTGCCGTGGGGCAAAGTCTGAATGTTCAAGCGGCGGCTGCGCTGGTGATCGGCGATCGGTTGGCGGATCTCACATGGCAGCCCGCCGCCGATCCACGACCGCTGCGGCACAGTCTTAGCCGCGTCATCGAAGCGACGGTCGATTGGCTCAGCCGGGAGTGAGAACGCGCATGCAGATCGCGATCGTCGTGAATGCTTATAATCGGCCGCAAGCATTGGCCCGTTTGTTCAACGCCCTGCAGCGCGCCGAATATCCGGCTGACGTGCGAGTGCCACTGGTGATTTCGATCGATCGCGGCGGCCGCGAGGATGTGCGGAAACTGGCGGAACAACTCGACTGGCCGTTCGGCCCGAAAGACGTTATCCTTCAAGAGCAGCACCTTGGCCTGCTGCAGCATTTCTTCGCTTGTGGCAATCTCGCCAAAGTTTACGAGTCGGTCATCTATCTGGAAGACGACCTCACGGT
>JADGQE010000346.1 GCA_017882055.1 Thermoflexales bacterium | reverse complement strand
GATGCCGGATGGCATCCGCAGGGATGAGTAGATGTCGGCGCCGCCAAATGCTTCGCTGGACGGCGGACAGGCGATGACTGGCGCGCTGACCGATCCATCAGTAAAGCCAGAAAGCGCGTTGCTGCGTCCGGCGACGGTGATGTAAACCTTCGGGCGCGGATTGGCTTCGTATTCGCGCAGCAAAGACGAGACGTGCTCGGGTGTCTTGTGCGCTGATCCGATCCGCAGCTCAACGTCCAGGTCGAAGTCGCGCGCGGCGGCAGCGATTTTTTGGCAATGGGCCTCGTCAGCTTTGGAGCCCATGAGGATAACCACGAGTGCTGGGGACATGATAATGGTTACTCCTTGCTCACAACGCCATCAGTGGATTCTGCCAATCGAGCATGCGAATATTGTTCAGGCTTCGGGCCAGTCGCGGACCGATCGGGTAGTCCCCCGGCTCAAAGATCTGCCCCGTCAACATCTCATAGATCGTCACGTAACGCCGGCTGGCCGCAACCCACAGGTCGTTCGGCATGGGCGGGATCGGCCCGTCGCCGCGGTAGCCTTGATTGGCATAAGCGAGCCGCACGAATTCTTTGTCGAAGTTTTCCGGTTCTTCGCCCTTTGCAAAACGCTCTGCATAGGAATCAATTTTCCAGAAGCGCGACGAGTCGGGCGTATGGACTTCGTCGATCAGCATTACGGTTCCGTCCGGCACGCGCCCGAATTCATACTTGGTATCTACCAGAATCAAGCCGGCCTTGCGCGCGATTTCCTGACCGCGCTTGAAGATGGCCAGCGCAGCAACCTGAACTTGGTTCCACGTTTTGGCGTCGAGCAAATTACGCTCGACTACTTCGGCGCACGTCAGGCGTTCGTCGTGGCCGGTTGGGCCGCCTTTGGTTGTCGGCGTGATAATGGGTTCCGGCAGCATATCGTTCTTGCGCAAGCCCTCAGGAAAGTGATAGCCGTAGATGTCACGCTCGCCGAGCGAATAGCGATACCACAGCGCGGTGGTCGTCACGCCAGTGATGTAACCGCGCACGATCACTTCGACGACGAAGGGTTCGACTTCGATGGCGATTAAGGCATTCGGATCAGGCACCTCGATTTTGTGATTGGCGATGATGTCGCGAGTCTGATCGAACCACCAGGCCGACAGTTGATTGAGCACCTGGCCTTTGAATGGCACGCGCGCCAATATCCGATCGAAGGCCGACAGCCGATCGGTGGTGATAAGCAAGCGGCGGCCTCCGCCGAGTTGATACCAGTCGCGCACTTTGCCCGATTGTTTGCCGGGCAAAGGCAAGTTGGTTTCGTCGAGCGCGATGGGTAGTACGGCTCGAATTTGGGCTTCACTAACCATGCTAACCTCCCGAGCGGATTAAGCCGATTCGCAAACCTTCGGCTAACATTGCCGCGATGATGGCTTTGACGATGTCGATCGCAATGAAAGGCGCGATGCCCAAAGTCCAACCTTTACTCCAATCGCCGCCGAGAAAACCGTAAGTGAGCCATAGCGCGCCGATGAAATAGATTGTGGCTACGCCCGCCATCCCGGCCGCGAAACGCAACATGCGACTTCGATGCAAACCTTGCCCGGCGAGATAACCGGCGACGAATGCGCCCGCGACAAAGCCGATCAGATAACCGGCTGTCGGCGATGCCCAGGCGGCTGTGCCGAGCCCGTTGGCATCAAACGGTAAGCCCAGCGTGATCGTTGTGATGTAAATGATCTGGCTGAGCGCCCCATCCTTTGCGCCGAGCACGAGTCCGGCCAACAGCACGGCCATGACTTGCAGCGTGATCGGCACTGGATTGCCGGGCAGGTAAAGTGTGATCCGAGCCGTCAGTGCCGTCAATGCAGCGAAGCCAATGATCGTCGCAACACGTACCCGCGCTGGATTTGAACTGCGTGCTTGGATGTAAGTCGATAACATGATGGTCTCCTCGTGGATTAATACTTCGCTACAATTGGCCGGCATGTCTCACGCCGTTCTCGAACAACTTCAAGCCCCTGCGCCCGCTTTCGCCGCGCGTGTGACGTGGGTGTTGATAAGCAAACACGTGATCTTCGGGATGCGGCATCAGTCCCAGCACATTCCCCTGTGGATTGCAGATACCGGCAATATCTGCGATCGATCCGTTGGGATTGTCTGGATACGCACCGTTGGCCGGCGTGCCATCCAATCGCGTGTAGATCAATGCGATCTGATCCCGTTCGCGCAAGGTTGATAGATCATTCGGATCGTCCAGCACGAAGCGGCCTTCGCCGTGCGCGACCGGGCAATCGATCGGCTCGACCAAATCGCGTGTCCAGAGGCACGTTTGCGATTGCGAAGCGAGCGTCACCCAGCGGCATTCAAAATGACCGGCGGCGTTGAAAGTCAAAGTGGATTTCTGATCTTTGAACTCTGATCTCTGATTGGGAAGGATACCAGACTTCACAAGCGCCTGGAACCCGTTGCAGATGCCAATGACGGGTTTGCCGCTGTCGACAAACGCACGGACCTCGTCGGCGAAGTAGACATTGAGATCGAGCGCCATCAACTTGCCCGCACCCAATGCATCCGCATACGAAAAGCCGCCGGGAATGGCAAGAATTTGATAATCGCTCCAGCGTCGTTCGCGGGCGCGGAGTTGATTGAGATGCACGATCTCAGCTTGCGCGCCGACAAGTTCAAAGGCCTGCGCGGCGTCGTGATCGCGGTTGGTGCCGTTAGCGTGAAGGATGAGAACTCTAGGCAGCATTTTGGATTTTAGACATCTGCACTCGCCTGGCGCGCCACCCCACCTTCGGCGGGGGTATGGCGTGCGTGCGGTGCAAGTGTTTCAGATTTTGGATTGAAGATTCGCTGTTCCAGGCTGAGACGAGATCGACGACGGGCAGCGAGATCAACGCTTGCGTGCGCGACGAGATGCTGAGCTGCGGTCCACCGCTGACGAGGCCGATGCGGCGCAGGCTGCCGGGTTTCTCAAAGACCCCTGGCATCTGTGAGAAATGCGCCTCGAAGGCCGCGCAGTCGCTTGATCGAACTTCGACCAGCAAGCGGCCATTCGATTCGCCAAAGAGCGCCGTGGCGGGATCGTCGGTATCAATCGTCAGCGCCATACCCGATCGGCCACCGATGCACATTTCAGCCGCCGCAACTGCTAATCCGCCTTCGCTCAAGTCGTGGCAGGCTCGCACAAGTCCACTCGTTATGGCTCGATGCAAAGCCCGATACACTTCTGCATTCTGCAGGCTGTATTCTGCATTCTCAATAAGATATACCACATTGCCCGGTTCCTTCAAGTCCATCGTCACGGCTCGATTCACATCGTCGATGAGGCCAATGGCCGAGATGAGCAGCGTGGGCGGGATGGCGTGGCGTAAGCCATCTGTGCCAAGATACTCGTTGTTGAATGAATCTTTGCCGCTGATGAAGGGCGCTTGATAGTGCACGGCTGCATCGTAACAGCCGCGGGCGGCTTCGATCAGACTGCCGAGCGTTTCGGGCCGGAGTGGATCACCCCAGCAGAAATTGTCGAGCAGGGCGATGCGATCAGGATCAGCGCCGACGGCGACGGCATTGCGGATCGCTTCGTCGATCACGTTGACGGCCATCGCGTACGCGTCGACTTTGCCCAGCTCGGGGTTGATGCCGTTGGACAGCACGATGCCCGTTGTGCCTTTAGTGCCGAAGGGTTTGAGCACACACGCGTCGGAAGGGCCATCGTTCAGTGCGCCGGTCAATGGCTTGACGACGGTTCCGCCTTGAACCTCGTGGTCGTAGATGCGAATCACGTTAGCCTTGGAAGCGATGTTGGGCGAAGAGAGCAGGGCCAATAAAGTTGCGCCGTAGTTGCTGTGCTGCGTGTTGCGTAATTGCTGACTGCTGACCGCTGATCGCTGATCGCTGACACCTGCACTTGCGTGCGGTGCAAGTGTGGCTGTCAGTGAGCGACGCGGCAACCCTGCATGCAAAAACTCATTTGCCAGATCGAGCACGACTTGATCGCCATAGCGCACGCTGAGGTGGCCTGATCCGTTGAACGCACCGATATCGGTCAGTTCGACATCGAAGGTGTCGCAGATGGCTTGCAACTCGGCTGTGTTTGATACCGGCACCGCCAGGACCATGCGTTCCTGCGCTTCGGATAACCAGATTTCCCACGGCGCGAGGCCGGGATATTTCAGTTTGACCAACTTGAGATCGACATCGCCGCCGCACGTGCTGGCCATCTCTCCGACAGCGGACGATAAACCGCCTGCGCCACAATCGGTGATGGCGGTGTAGAGCTTGCGATCGCGCGCGCGCAGGATGACTTCGATGACGCCTTTCTCGGTGATCGGATCGCCGATCTGCACCGATGCGCCGGCGAC
>JADGQE010000345.1 GCA_017882055.1 Thermoflexales bacterium | reverse complement strand
ACGGTGAATTCGCCCACTTCGAGCCGGCCCACGCGCTGCACGATGGCGATGCCCTGCACATCGCTCCAGCGTGCGCGGATTTCGTCAGCCACTTGCTTCATTTTGGCTTCGGCCATGGGCGTGTAAGCTTCGTAATGGAGTTGAAGCGTTTGATGATCGCGGCTGACGCCGCGCACCGTGCCCGTAAAAGTGCAGACTGCGCCGGTCGATGGCAGCGTGACCGATGCGACGAGCTCATTCAAATCGATCGGGCGATCGGCAACGCGAAAGATTTCGGGATACTCATTCGCGCCGCCGCTGACGGGCGGGAACAAGGCAATCTCGTCACCCGATCGAATCACGGTGGCCGGGAAAGCAAACTCTTGATTGACGGCGACGAGCGATGTGGGCAGCGCCGGTGCAAGTTTGGGCTGCGTCTGGGCTAAGCGTTCGAGCAGGGTCGCCACCGTAGCATCGTCTGGCAGATCGACCTCAACCTGCGGGCCGCCTGCGCGATCTTTGAGTGTAGCAAACAACTTGACTTGTACGTTCATGTATTTGATGTTGGAAGTTGGACGTTAGAAGTCAGAACGTGTTCTCCAATCTCTAACCTCTAATCTCCAACTTCTAAAACGATGTCGCCGCTTTTGCCGCCGTGCTTTTCGATCAATCGCACGTTCGTGATGTGTGCGTCGCGCTGCGCGGCTTTGATCATATCGTACACGGTGAGAGCCGCAACGGACACGGCGGTTAAGGCTTCCATCTCGACGCCGGTCTTGCCGATTGTTTCGGCCCGTGCGGTGATCTCGACAATGCCACTGCCATCTTCCAGGCGGCCGCTCAAATCGACTGATACATGCGTCAGCGGCAGCGGATGACACAAGGGAATGAGTTCGCTCGTTTTCTTGGCCGCCAGGATGCCGGCCAACCGCGCCGTGGCAAACACATCGCCTTTAGGCACATTGCCGCTCAGGATCAGGTTCAGCGTATCAGGCGTGAGACGAACTTCGCCGCGCGCGATGGCGACGCGTTGCGTATCGGGCTTGCCACTAACGTTGACCATGTGAGCGTGGCCGTGTTCATCGAGATGAGTTAATGAATTAGTCATGACGAAGTCCAAACCACTAAGACTAAGTTTTATAACTCTGTGTGGCTTAATGTCTTTGTGGTGAATTACTTTGTGCAGCGAGTTTTTCTGCACGCAGTTCACGCCACAATCGCAACCGGAACTTGAATAGATCACGAAAGGCGCGAACGATGACTTTGAGATTGGCGCCCGTCGGCGAACCGGCGACTCGCGGCAAGTGCGTCACGGGCACTTCGGCGATTTTGTAGCCGCGCGCGCGGGTCCCGGCCAACATCTCGGTGTCGATCATCGCGCCGTTCGATTCGACGTGAATGTGACCGAGTAGATTGCGCCGCAGCAGTTTAAAGCCGCAGTCGATGTCTTTGATCAGGTAGCCGAACAGAATCCGCACGACGGTGTTCCAGCCAAGGCCGTTCAAGCGGCGAATCAGGTTGTCTTTGCGATCGATCCGCTGCCCGCTGACGATCATCGTATCGGGCGTCAGCTTGCCTAGCAGCAGCCGAACTTCACCGAAGTCGAATTGATTGTCGGCGGCGATAAAAGCGATCAACTCCTTAGTGGCGGCTTCGAAGCCGGCCTTCAACGCACCGCCGTAACCGCGATTGGGGAAATGCTCGACCAATCGGAAGTTGGGGATGCGGGGCATCAATTCAGTGCGGGCGAGATCGCCGGTCTGATCGCGGCTGCCGTCGTTGACCAGGATAATCTCGTAGTCCAGGTTAAGCGTTTGGGCGACCGCCGAGATTTTTTCGACGGCGGAGACAACGTTGGCTTGCTCGTTATAGGCGGGAATCACGATCGACAAACCGGGCATTCAGAACACCTTGAGGCTGGATCAGATTTTCAGTCCGGATTACGCAGTGATTATAGCACACCGAATCATCTTGAGAAACCAGGTTTCTCATCGAAACCTGGTTTCTGCGTTGCCGATCCATGATCGATCAGGTATAATCGCGTGGCTTCAATCAGGAGAGTGAGCATGCTTGAACGCGTGAAATCGATTCGTGATGCGCTGACCCGCACCCGACAGGCGGCTTTCGGGCGCGTTGCTACCTTGCTGGGCGCAACCGAGATTACGCCTGAATTCTGGGATGAATTGGAAGCGCTGTTGATTCAGGCCGATCTCGGCGTTGAAACGACGGCCGATATTCTGGAGAAGGCCAAGGCCCACGTCAAGCGCGAAGGCATTATCCGCACCGATGCGTTGAAAAGCGTGTTGAAGGCTGAGCTGCGCGCGATGCTGGTCACAGCCGAGCCGCTCGATCTAACCACCGACGATCTGCGTGTGGTGCTGATCGTGGGCACGAATGGCTCGGGCAAGACTACCAGTATTGCCAAGCTGGCCGCCTGGTTTAAGGGGCAGGGTCGATCGGTTTTGCTGGCAGCCGCCGATACGTTCCGCGCGGCCGCAGGCGATCAACTGGACGTGTGGGCGGATCGGGCGGGTGTGCCGGTCATCGGCGGACAGCCCGGTTCTGATCCCGGCGCGATTGTGTACGATGCGCTGCAAGCCGCACAGTCACGCAAAGTCAATGTTGTTTTGATTGATACCGCCGGCCGCTTGCACACGAAATTCAATCTGATGCAGGAACTGAAGAAAGTGCGCAACGTGACGGCTAAAGCGGCGGCGGGTGCGCCGCATGAAACCTGGCTGGTGCTCGACGGCACGACGGGTCAGAATGCCCTGGCGCAGGCGCAGCAGTTCAAAGCCGCAGTGGAAGTAACCGGCGTGATCATCACTAAACTCGATGGCACCGCCAAAGGCGGCATGGTCTTTGCCGTATCGCATCAACTTCAATTGCCGATTCGCTTCATCGCCACCGGCGAGAAGCTCGGCGACATCGCACTGTTTGATGCCGCTGCGTTTGTCGATGGACTGTTTGAATGATTTCGAATGTTATAACCACGAAGTCACCAAGACACAAAGTTTGATTCAATTCCTTAGTGTCTGGGCCACCAGGCGTGGTGTCTTAGTGGTAAATTGATCTCAAGAAGTAGGTCTCTATTATGGAAGAGTTAAAGTCGCGCCTCAACGAAATCAATGCGAAGATCGCCAGGATTATGGAGCGTCTTTGACATCGCGAACAAAGTCAAACGCATTGAAGCGTTAGAGCAGCGCGCCAGCCAGCCAGATTTCTGGAATGATCAAGCCATGTCGCAGGCAACGATGAAACAGCTGACTGAGCTGCGCGGCCTGGTCGAAGGCTGGCAGTCTTTTGAGCGGCGCGCGCGCGATGCCGCCGATCTGGTCGAACTCGACGACGAGTCGATGGCCGCTGAGCTGACCGCTGAATCGGATGCGATCCTTGCCGAACTCGATCGACGCGAACTGGGGTTGATGTTAGCCGGCCCGCACGATCGCGGCAATGCGCTGATGGCGTTTCATTCCGGCGCAGGCGGGATCGATGCGGCGGACTGGAACGGTATGCTGCTGCGGATGTATCTGCGTTGGGCCGAGCAGCGCGGCTTCAAAGCTGAGGTAATCGAAAATATCCCGGCGGACGAAGGCGGCGTCAAGAACGCCACGCTGTTGATCAGCGGCGAGTACGCGTATGGGTATCTGCGCTCGGAGCGCGGCGTGCATCGCCTGGTGCGATTGTCGCCGTTCGATGCGGCGCATCGCCGCCATACGTCCTTTGCGTTGATTGAAGTCTGGCCTGATCTTGGTGAGGGTGACGAAGTCGAGATTAAGCCGCAGGACATCAAGATCGATACGTACCGGTCGGCCGGCGCGGGCGGCCAGAATGTGCAGAAAAACGAGACCGCGATCCGCATCACGCATGTGCCCACGGGTGTGGTCGTGACCTGTCAGAACGAGCGCAGCCAGGCGCAGAACCGCGAGACGGCCATGAAGATTCTGCGCGCCAAACTTTATGAACTGGAAGAAGAACGCCGCCAGAAAGAAGTCTCGAATCTGAAAGGCGAGCACATCAAGGCCGAATGGGGCAGCCAAATTCGATCGTACGTGCTGCACCCGTATCAAATGGTCAAAGACCATCGGACCGATCACGAAGTGGGCAACGCCCAGGCTGTGCTCGATGGCCGGCTCGACGATTTCATGGAAGCCTATTTGCGCTATCGGCTGGGCGCGCAGTCCGCGTAATTTTGATCTTGACACTTCGACTCATCCATCGGATAATAACCGTAGTTTATGGGGCGGGCGTAACCCGCGATTTATTCGCTTGCTATCCTTTAGAAAGGAGGAGGTGGTGCTCATGAGTAAGAGTGGTTCGCAATTGACCCCCAGCACCCCTCCGGTTGTTTAGGATAGGTTGCTGGGGGTCAGCACAGAGCCGGG
>JADGQE010000344.1 GCA_017882055.1 Thermoflexales bacterium | reverse complement strand
GTTCCACATGTCGTGCGCTTGCTGTGGGGGTCGGATTATAGACGTCTGTTGCCGCTTTCGATTATCGGCGGAGCAGCGGCGTTGCTGTTGGCCGACGTCGCCGCCCGAACGGTCATTGCTCCACAGGAGCTACCTGTGGGAATTGTAACCGCGCTAGTCGGAGCGCCATTCTTTTTGTGGCTGCTGCGCCGCGCGAAACAACAAGCGTGGTGGTAAGTCCGAGCGTGCTTTTGCCAGACACCGGGTTTTTCCCCGTTTTTCGGGGATGATACGGTAAGAGGTTCTCGATGTTGTCACTCGATTCACTTACCATCCAGTACGGCTCGCGCGTCGTCCTGTACGACATCACACTTGAAGTGCGATCGGGTGAGGTGCTGGCACTGATCGGTCCGAACGGTGTCGGCAAATCGACGTTGATTCGCGCCGCCAGCGGCGGACTGAAGCCGGCTCGCGGGCGAGTGTCGATCGACGGGCATGATCTGCTGCGCCTGTCGATCGAGCTGCGCGCGCGAAAAGTCGCCGTGGTGCCGCAGGCCGTGCGCCTGCCTGAAGCCTTCACCGCGTTCGATACGGTCTTGATGGGCCGCACGGCCTATGTCGGCTGGCTGGGCCGTGAAAGCGAAAGCGATCGATCGATCGCGCGGCAGGCCATGGATCGAACCAGCACAACTGACCTGGCTGCGCGCCGCATTGGCGAACTCTCAGGCGGCGAACAACAGCGCATCTTGATCGCGCGCGCGCTGGCGCAATCGGCGTCGATTCTGCTTATGGATGAACCGACAGCGCATCTCGATCTCAAACATCAAGCCGGTATCCTGAATCTGGTTTGTGGCCTGGCTCACGACGAAGGCCTGGCGGTGATGATTGCACTCCACGATCTCAATCTCGCGGCGCAGTATGCGGATCGAGTGGCGCTGTTATCGAATAGCCGGCTGGTGGCGTTGGGCAAACCGGAAGAAGTTCTCACGACCGAATGTCTCAGTCCGGTTTATGGCTTGCGGATCAGTGTCTATCCGCATCCGGCGAATGGCTCGCCGCTGGTGTTGGCCGATATCCAGCAGTAAACGACGGTCAGCCGATCAGCTGATCTAAAATCCCTGACGCACTGAATTCCGAACAAACAGCGCAGATGTCACATCCGCGAAGGTTATATTGAGTCACCATCAGTCACCATCAGTAAGCTGGCGAATGGAATTCGCGCCTGCCGAGCGTTCCGCTGATCGCCCACCTGCGTGGGCGGGGCTAACTTGAGCCCGTCGGCGTAGGCCGACGATCGGCTTTAGCCCGCGAGGCGCGATTTCTAATCGCCTGCGTGAATACCCACTCGCTGATCATGTCGGAGCGAAAGACCACTCAATATAACGAAGGCGGATGTCCAGTGGTCCGCGCTGGATTCCCGCCTTCGCGGGAATGACGGGGGCAGTTACAAACAGAGTAAGTTTCGGACATGGATTGCGTCGGGGACACGATTTCAAGCGCGGAACAAGGCGGCGATTCGGCAGCTGTCGATCGGGTAACGACCAATCGCCACTTCGTCGGAGAGAACAAAGCCGCGATAACCCGTGCGCAGTGTATCGTAGAGATAGCACACTTCCGATCGAGTCGGGGTGGGATGCTCAGTCATGTGCTCCAGCACTTGCCCGGCCATCAACACCGGCACCGGCAGATCGCCGATTCCATCGGAAAAACGACGCACCGTCTCGGCCATCGATCGGATGCCCAACTCCGCGCCCAGATCACCTCGACACAACCACAACTCGTTAGCCGCCTCGGCGATCGATCGCGCTTCATCAACAGCCGGTTGTCGTTCCAACTTGGCAATCAAATAGGCCGAGTGCCCGAAGTGTGTGCGATATTTGATCATCTCCGCCGCATCTCTCACGTACGAAATCGCATAACGCACGTCCTTGAGATGTTGAGTCTGCTCGAAGATCGATCGATCTTTGGAACTCAACTCTTCCTGCCGATAGTCCGATGAAGCAAAGGTAATACCTTTGTGCGCCGACAACTCGCCGCCGACGATAACTCTGGCTTGCAATGTCTCAGTTCCAATCGATTCACGCACGAGCCTGATCTTGGCATCGTTCAGCACGATCTCATCGCTCGACACACTCGCGGCCTGGAAGAAATCGAGGTGAGGCACGGGCAGCACGTTGGGGCGATCGGACGAGGCGGCACACACGAGTTCGACGTGTTGTCCAGGGCTGAGGACGCAGGTCGTAAAATCGCCCAGCCGCCATTTGCTGCCCTGTAGATCAAGCACCAGCGGCGGACATGGATTCAACGAAGCCAAAAACGGATCAAGTTGATCGAGCCAGCGTTGTAGTTGCGACAAGGACAGGTGCGAGGTGTTCAAGCGAAACGCCGTTGCACCTGCAGCCAACAGCGACTGCCAGATCAAGACGTTGTTACTGCTCGGTCCCAAAGTTACGACAATCTCATAGGAAATTTGCATTATGCTCCGTATCGCGTTGCCTATCCTCAATCCGCTATTCCACTAAACATCGACTCTCTGCTAAATGATCAATTCGCCGCGCATCACCACGACGGCACTGCCACCGACTTTTACTGTTTCGATATTCTCACGCGGCCCGACGACTTCCACACTGGCCTGGCCCGGTCGATTCAGCCAATGGCCTTGCTCGGCGATGAACTTCGGTTGATCGATGAGGCCATAATGCCACAGATACGCGGCCATGCCGCCGGTGGCTGAGCCGGTGAATGGATCCTCGAATGTATCGGGCGGTGTACCGAAATGCCGCGCGAAAGTTCGTCCGCTGTCGGTAATACCTTGCAGACAAAACAGGTGCGGGCTGAAGAAATCGGCCCGCTGGCGAAATTGAACATACGCCGGGATATTCAAATTGATCTGTCGCAACGCAGCCAGATCGCGCAGCGGGATCATGATTTGGGGAGTACCGGTGCTGACCGTCTGGATCGGCACATTGGGCAGAGCATCAGCCGCTGTCAGACCGAAGATCGGCAGCACATCCTCGGCCAAATAAGTCTTGAGAAACTGCGGCTTCTTCTGTGACATGCTAATGTGCATCACCTTGCCAGCGCTCGATTCAATATCGACGCGTATTGGCCCTACCCGCAGTTCAAGCGAGACGGTCGTCTGATCACCTGTCAGCCGCAGGCGACCGGAATCGATCAGGGCAAAAATCGTGGCGATGGTGGGATGACCGGCCAGCGGAATTTCTTCGGCCGGCGTGAAGTAACGCGCCCCGAAATCGGCCACACTCGATCGGACGACGAAGGCCGTTTCAGACAGATTCATCTCGCGGGCGATGGCCTGCCGCTGCCGGTCGTCGAGCGGATCGGCCTCAAACACGATCGCGCACGGATTACCGCCAAGCGGGTGATCCGTAAACGCATCAACTTGCATGAAAGGAAAAATCGGCATCTGAATTTATCCTTTTACCCGAGGCTTTAGGCTGCCAGCTGCGTCAACCCAATCGCTAACGGCGTTTCGATCTTGAAGCCCAACGCTGCGGCAATCCGCTCGCTGCTGCCGACGCTGTCGCGAATATCGCCCGCGCGCGCCGGTTCAAAGATCGGCTCAAGCCGCGCGGCTCGCAAGCGATTGAGCGCTTCCACCAGATCGAGCAGCGACGTGGCGCAGCCCGATGCGACATTAAAGATCTGGCCGATCGCTTCGTCGCGATTGCAGGCCAATAAGTTGGCGCGCACGATATCGCTCACGTGGACAAAGTCGCGGGTCTGCGAGCCATCACCATAAATGATCGGCGGCTGCCCGGCTTTCATGCGCTGCGCGAATTTCGGAATCACAGCAGCGTAATCGCCATCGGGATTCTGGCGCGGACCATACACATTGAAATAGCGCAAGCACGTCGTGGGCAGGCCATAGGCCCGGTAGAACAGCTGACCATACACTTCGCCCATCAACTTCGAGGCCGCATACGGCGACATGGGTTTAGTGACCGACGTTTCCCGCAAAGGCAGATCGTCGTTATCGCCGTACACCGCGCACGAACTCGCCAACACCACGCGCTTCACGTTCGCTTCACGCGCCGCCATCAGCACATTCAACGTGCCGGTCACATTCACCGCGTGCGCCGTCTGCGGATCGACCATCGACTGCGGCACGCTGACCAGGGCGGCCTCATGCAGCACGTAATCGACCTCGTGCATGGCCATCTGAACGGCATCCGCGTCGCGCACATCGCCTTCGATCACCACCAGCGACCGGAAGTCGGGCACCAGATGCCGCAAATTAGCGCGTGGGCCGGACGAGAAGTTATCGAGGACACGCACTTGATCGCCACGCTGAACCAGCGCCTCAACGAGGTGTGAACCAATGAAACCTGCACCGCCCGTGACCAAATATAAAGCCATGATTTTGTAC
>JADGQE010000045.1 GCA_017882055.1 Thermoflexales bacterium | reverse complement strand
TGCGTACTGCGTATTACGTCTTACGCAATACGTAGTACGATTTACACTATGCTTCCTCCTTTTCAAGATTCCGCCTTACTCACGCGTGCCCTCACGCATCGATCGTATCTGAACGAGCATCCCGAACTGCCCGCCGAAGACAACGAGCGCCTGGAGTTTCTGGGCGATGCGGTGCTCGATTTCATCGTGGGTGAGTGGCTGTTTCGGCGTTTCCCGGAATTTGCCGAAGGCCGCTTGACTTCCATCCGTTCCGCCACGGTGCGCATGGAAACGCTGAGCGAGATCGCCAGTCAACTGGGCTTGGGCGATCAACTCCGCCTGGGCAAAGGCGAAGCCGAAAGCGGCGGTCGCGCGCGGCAGTCTTTGCTGGCCGATGCATTTGAAGCCGTCATCGGCGCGTTGTACCTCGATCAGGGACTTGCGGCCGTGCGCGACATGCTCGAACCGATCCTGGTCGACGAAATCGATCGCATCCTGAACGACCAAAGTGATCGCGATGCGAAGAGCCAGCTGCAAGAATGGAGCCAGGCCACGCGCAACGTTACACCCCACTATCGCACGATCAAAGAGACCGGGCCGGATCACGCCAAGCGGTTCACGGTCGAAGTGTATCTAGGAACTGAAGCCGCAGGCCAGGGCAAAGGATCGAGCAAGCAACTCGCCGCGCAGGCTGCCGCGGCGGACGCCTTGAGGAAACTTGAGGTTGGAAGCTAGAGGTTGGAAGTTGGAAGTTGGAGTCACACAGCCCGTAGATTGGCGCAGCATTTTCACTTTTCAATCGTCACTGACCACGGCGACTCCTTGAAGTGCGCGGCTTGTGTTGTACAACCACTCATCACTTTGACCCATCGCACTTCGAGGTTGACGTTGCATAGGATTTGAACATGACGGTTCGTGTTGATCCCGAAGATAGCGAAACTATTGCGTTGCATGACTGCGCCGACTTCACCGGCAAGCGTGTGCTGGAGATCGGCTGCGGCGACGGCCGCCTGACGTGGCGCTATGCTGATCGCACCGCGCACGTGATCGCGATCGATCCTGACGCTGAGGCCATCGACACGGCACGTGAAGATTTGCCGTCGGCGCTGCGCGAGCGAGTCGCGTTTCAAGTCTGCCGCCTCGAAGATTTCAAGCCGCCTCACGAATTATTCGACATCGCCCTGCTCTCCTGGTCGCTTTGATGCATGGAACGCGCGGGCATGGTGCATGCCCTTGAGAAAGTTCATTCGCTGCTGAAACCCGACGGTGTATTGATCGATATTCATCCGACCGGCGAACCAGCGTCGATTGAAATTCGTATCCGCGATCGAATCACGCTGGCGGGCTGGCTGCAAGAAGCAGATGACTACGTCGAATATGAGTGGGCGGATGAAGCGTTGCAACAAATCGTACAAAGCGGCTTATTCGCCGTCGAGCGGCAAAGCGTTTTCACCTTCAACACTTACGCTGCGTCGATTGCCGAGCTGCGCGATCATTTGGCTGAGGCGTGGAAGGACGCGATCCTCGACGAAGTCACGGCGGCTCGCGCCGAAGAGCTGCTCAGCACAATCGAACATGACAAAGAAGTGATCGTGCGCGAGTTGGCTCACATCGCGCGTTACCGCAAAACTCAATCGCCCAAAGTCGCGATGGCTTCAGACAGGTAACCAAGGAGGAACAGGATGGATTTTTCGATCGATCAACTGATAGCCTTTATCGTCCGCGCCAAAGCCGCGACGTACATCGGCAGTGGTGAGCATATCGCGTCGTGTCGAACCGGCTCGCACGATCTTCAATTTCACAAAGGGGATTTCGCCTATCTCGATAGCTACTTCGGCGGAAGCGATTTCATTGGGGAAGAAGTCGTGTACCATGCAGACCAACCGGTCTGGGCGATGAACTACTATGGCCGCATTCTTGAACCCACTCGCATCACCGCCGCGGAAACCGGACAAATAATCAAAGCGGGTTTATCGACCCTGTATCAGCAGGGCCGCTTTCTCGGCGGCTGGGAGCACACGGTTGGCAACGATCGCTACTTCGATACGAATGACGGGGATGTCATTGCATTTACGGGCAAGGAATGGATTACGCGCGATAACGTCAAAGTCTACGAACTGGTCTATCACGGCGGATTAATCAAAAATTGATCTGACGCACTTGTTTACCGCGTCGCGTATTGCTCAGAAGCCAGTACACGAATATCACGAATGCAAAATTGCTAAGAGCATTTTTCGTGTGATTCGTGTGATTCGTGTACCCGGCACGATAAGCAACTACGATTTAACGTTGTCGCGCCAGATACAGCACTGCCTCCAACACACCGCCGCCCACCGCCCAGGCTTTATCGGACACGCTGAAACAATGGCTCATGTTGCCACGCGGATCGATGTCGGCAACTTTCGTGCCGCCAGCGATGAATAGGCCATCGGCTAACATGCCGCGCAGCACGCCATCGATCTGCGCCGCCAGCGGCACCGATCCAACATATCCGATCACTTCGCCCGTCTTCACCACCTCGCCGATTTTCCTTTCGGCATGGAACACCCCTGAGGTTGGGGCACGCAGCACCCGCCGATTGTTCTCGCCGCCGATCTGGCCCGGCACGTCGGTATCCGTTTCAGCCGGGCCGCGATAATACACACGCCCCAAATTGTGGCCGCGATTTGTCTCGACGACGGCGTGGCAATCAACGCCGGCCACAAAACCCGGCCCCAATGCCACGACGATCGGTGCATCGCCGAGACGCGTGCCCGTATTGTGTTTCGCCATGATGGCATCGATCAAGGCCACCGAATTGAGTTGGGCCCCGATCGATCGATCGACATCCACAATGACCGGAATCCGATCGAGCGCCCACAACCGATCGGCCTCGTCCACCTTCTCGATCCGCTGTGCGATGGTGTCTTCGACTTCGATCGAACCGTCGTAAATCGCCGTCGCGAATGCGACCGCGCGGCGAATCGCCAGCGGCTGGGCCAGTTCGATAATCAACACGCGCCAGCCGGCACGCTGCAAGCGCAGCGCCGCGCCCGTGCCCAGATCGCCGCCGCCGCGCATTACCACGATCGACTGATCCAACTTCATGCGGCATCCTTCTCAAGTTCGCGCGGCTCGCGTACCAACGACAAGGCCCAGAAAGCAATCGCAAAGAACATCAGCGCCAGAATGAACACGCCGCGATAGCCCAGCCAGTCGACCAGCAGGCCGCTGACGACGGTGCTGAAGTAAGCCACGCCCAAGATCGTGTTGGTGAAGCCGATATAGATGGCGCGATCATCGATCGGCGCGATCTCTAACAGCAGATTACTCGCTCCAATGCCGACACCGGTCTCATATAAACCCAACAGCACAAAAATCGGCACGAACAAAAACGACATCACTTCTGCGCTCACCTGTAGCGCTCCTGCCAGCAGCGGCACGCCGATCGCCCAGGCAGGCACCGCCAGGCCGAAAGCAGTCGCCGCGCGCATCACCAACCGGTTGCCGCGCCGATCGCTGAGACGCGCCCAGAGCGGATTGATCGCCAGCGAGGCCACGGTGCGCACGCCCACATACAGACCGATGATCCACACCGGCGCATTCAGAACGTCGATCGAATAGATCGCGTAAAATGGCGCGGCGATGTACGACAAAAACAAAACGACGCGGGCGATGAGGAAGTAGCGCAAATTGTGATTATGGCGGGGCAAGCGAGCCGCGCGCCGGACATGCGACACCATCGTGTTCGGTTCAGGCCGCACGTCGCCGGGCGGCTCAATCACCTGGCTGAAGGCTAATAATCCCAGTGTCGCAGCCACCCAGCCGATCACCGAGATCCAGCCGACATTCGCCGGAAAATCGGCCGAGTTGGTATCGTTTAACATCAAGCTGACGATCAAGCCTGCGCCAAGACTCAAGAGACCGCCCAAAAACAATCGACCGCCGAAATACGATCCGCGCCGGCGAATCGGGATCGTTTTGGCCACCACATCCATGAAAGACAACCCCGATACTCCGCCAGACAACGAATAAATGGCATAAGCCACAAAGAATACCAGCAAGACAAACGCCAGGTCTTTGCTGGTCAACATGAGCACGGTCCAGGTAAACCAGGCCAGGGTGCGCACCACCGTCACTTTGCGATAAAGCGGCATTTTGAGCGAATGACGCTCCTGCCACTTGGAGACAAAGAGCTGCGGCAGAAACCAGCCCGCATCACGCATGGGACCCACCAGTCCGATCAAAAAATTGGAGCCGCCAAGCTGCTGCACAAACCACGTCAGCACCGTATCGACCGAGAGCAGCGATTCGGCAAAAGAAAACATGGCGCCGTTGAATACACCCAAAAAGAAATTGCGCCGCAAATGCGGATATTCAATTGACGCAGCCGGCTCAGACTCAGCCGCAGGAATTTCTTCAACCAGCTCGGACACGCAGGCTCCTTACGATCATTCCAGGCCGTCCCCAGGGTCCTGAATCGACCGGCGTTGATAGGCCGGCAACGCGATTATATCACCGTGTCCCGCCAGACTCGCGCCGCGGGGCGACATGGACACCGCCGGCTCAATTTTGCGTCTCACCCCGATCTACGCTATAATCTTCGATGTAGTTGCCAACCCGTCGACTCCCGTCAAACTCATGAGCACACTCGACACTCGCCAGATTCGCACCGAGAAACCGACACCGGATGTTGAAGGTGCACTCGCGCCAGGCCGCGTGTTGCAGAACCGCTATGAGATCCTGGGGATCCTGGGGCTGGGCGGCATGAGCGCCGTCTATCAGGGCCGCGATCGGCGTTTCCCCAACGTCGTTAAATTGTGCGCCATCAAAGAAATGAAGAGCCACTCGCTCGATCCGCAGATGCGAGCGATGGCCATCCAGAACTTTGAACGCGAGGCCAACATCCTGGCGACGCTCAATCATCCCGCGATCCCCAAAGTGTACGATTACTTCACGGAAGAGGCGCGATCGTACCTGGTCATGGAATTCATCGATGGACGCGACCTCGAAGCGGTGATTGCGGAGTTGACGACGTTTCTGCCGCAAGATCAGGTGATGGACTGGTCCGTGCAACTGTGTGACGTGCTGGCTTTTCTGCACGAGCACGAGCCGCCGATCATTTTCCGCGACATGAAGCCGTCCAACGTCATGCTCGATAAACATGGCCGGCTGCGATTGATCGACTTTGGCATTGCCAAGAACTTTCAGCCCGGTCAAAAGGGCACCATGATCGGCACGGAAGGCTACAGCCCGCCCGAGCAATATCGCGGCATCGCCGACCAACGCACGGACCTCTACGCCCTGGGCGCCACACTGCACCATCTTTTGACACGGCAGGACCCGCGCGTCGAGCCGCCCTTCTCGTTCCACGAGCGGCCGGTTCAGTCCACCAATCCCAATGTCTCCAACGAGTTCGCGCAAATCGTGATGCGCGCGCTGGAATACGAACCCGAACGACGCTTTGCTTCCGCGCAAGAAATGAAGCGGACCTTGCTGGGGCTGCGCCCGTCCCTGGAGACCCGCTTTGGGCCGACCGCCGTCAACCTGGGCAGTGG
Organism: Thermoflexales bacterium; assembly: GCA_017882055.1. Taxonomy (GTDB): domain Bacteria; phylum Chloroflexota; class Anaerolineae; order Fen-1058; family Fen-1058; genus JADGQE01. Next base: position 8,441 of record JADGQE010000045.1, on the reverse strand, counting down.
TGATGTCATGCCGCTGTGGACCTTCGCCTGCGAGGACGAGATCCGATCGACGCCGTCGCTGGCCGACAGGACCTTGTATGTGGCGTCGTACGATCACAATCTGTATGCGCTCGATGCCACCACCGGTAAGTTTCAATGGAAGTACGCCACCGACGCCGGAATTGCCTCCTCGCCACACTGGGCCGATGACCGAGTGCTGGTCGGCTCGGATGATCGCGTGGTATACTGCATTAATGCGCAGACCGGCCGCATCGCATGGACTTGCCCGACGCAAGGCCGCGTGCGTTCATCGCCGCGGGTACAGTTCGGCCATGTGTTTTTCGGATCGGACGATCGGCAGTTGTATGCCGTCAATTTACAGACCGGCCGCGTCTCATGGAAGACTGAGACCGAAGGTCCTGTGCGATCTTCGGCGACGATTAGCGACGATGCCATTTACTTCGGCAGCGAAGACGGCTCCGTGTACTGTGTTGATATCCGCGGCACTGTCAAGTGGCGCTATCATACACGGCGGCCAGTCACCTCATCACCGGCCCTGCACACCGAGAGCCAGCTGCTCGTCGTCGGCTCACAAGACAGTACCGTCTACGGTCTAGACTCGCAGAGCGGCTGGGTGATCTGGCGCTTCCGCACCAATAAGCCCGTTATCTCGTCGCCGTGTATCGTTGACGATGTCGTCTACATTGGCTCAGCCGACAACTGCGTGTATGCGCTTGAAATAAGAACCGGCAAGCTGATCTGGAAGTATGCGACCGAGGGTCAGGTCAACTCATCCCCGGCGGTTGCCAACGGCAATCTGTATGTCGGCTCAGTCGACGGCAGTATCTACAGCATCGATGCCAAAACCGGCAGTCTGCGCTGGCGCGTGCGCACTTCCGGGCCGGTCATCTCATCGCCCGTCATCGGTGACGAAGTAGTCTATATTGGTTCGAATGATCATGTCGTGTACGCGTTGCCGGCATGATCAGGTCCAACCGGCAAGAAGGCTGAATGACTTTGATGCGCAAACTGCTCGGCAAATCGGAAGAGACCCACAAAGCAGCAGCCGAGACTCACACGCCGGTGGTATCGACCACCTCCGCTGCCGCAGTGCACAGCAGCGACTTTGTGCCGCATGTCGTGGTGGGGCACACCAGCCATGTGGGCCGCGTCCGTTCGCACAATGAAGACACGGCCTTGACTTTTGAAGCGAACCATGCGGGCGATGAAGCTCTGGAGCCATTTGGACTGTTTGTCATTGCCGATGGGATGGGCGGCCATCAAGCCGGCGAAGTGGCCAGTTCATTGGCAGTGCGCACCGTTGCCAGTCAAATCATGCGCGATGTCTACATTCCCTATTTGCTTAAGGGGGCACATGGTTCGGATCAGATGCCGCTGGTGGACGCGCTGCAAAATGCCGTCAAGTCGGCCAATGAAGCCGTACATAGCCAGGTGCCCGGCAGCGGCACAACCTTGACCTGTGCACTCGTGATCAATCAACGTGCCTATTTGGCACACGTGGGCGACAGCCGGGCTTATTTGTACTATAATCAACAGCTCAAGCAAGTCACGCGCGATCATTCCTACGTCGATAAGCTGGTTGAGTTGGGCCAGTTGACCATCGAGGCCGCCGCCGTGCATCCGCAGCGCAACGTATTGTATCGCGCCGTCGGCCAGGGCGATCAGCTGGAGATCGACATTCACATGATCGATCTTCTGCCCGGTGGCCGTTTGCTGCTTTGCTGTGACGGCTTGTGGGACATGCTGCCGGATTCGACCATCCAGACCATACTGGCTTCAACCCGCACGCCGCAGCAGGCCTGCGATGAGCTGATCGCCGCCGCGAATGAAGCCGGGGGCAAAGACAATATCACCGCCGTCGTCATCGAACAAGCCGCGCGGTAAATCGAAGACCATGATGGACGAACCCGATTACTACGCTGCACTCAATATCTCGCCTGACGCGACGCCCGATGACATCAAGCGCGCCTATCGACAGTTGGCGCGTCAGCATCACCCTGACGCCAAAGGTCAGGCGTCGTCTACCAGTCTACTCTTCCGGCAAACTCAAGAAGCCTATGAGCTACTGAGTCATCCGATCAAACGAGCGGCCTATGATCGACGCCAGGCCGAGGCCGGACATTCGCTTCAAGCGGCGTTCCGTCTGAAAATTCAGACGAGTCGAACCGCAATGCCCGTCCTGGACGCTGAGCAAATCGTATACGTCCTGTATGAAGTTTCGGCCGGCAAGATCGACAAGCAATCACCACGCCTGCCGCTCAATATGTGTCTGGTGCTCGACCGCAGCACGTCGATGCAGGGTGCGCGACTGGAGCAAACCAAAGCCGCCGCGCAGCGCACGATTGACACCTTGACAGCTGATGATACACTGGGAGTAGTCACTTTCAGCGACAAAGCTGAGATCGTATGGCCCTGTCAACCGCTGACGGATCCGATCCGGGCCAAAGCCAGGGTTAGCGCCATCCAGGCCTCGGGCGGAACAGAGATCCTGCAAGGACTCAATGCCGGACTGGCAGAATTGAGCAAGCGCAGTCAGGTCAATACGGTCAGCCACTTGATCCTGTTGACGGACGGACAGACGTATGGCGACGAAGAGAGATGCCTGGCCCTCGCCCTCGAAGCAAAAGAGCAACACATCGGTATCAGCGCGCTGGGCATCGGCGAAGATTGGAACGACAGCCTGCTGGATGAGCTGGCCTCGCGCAGCGGGGGCAGCTCGCAGTACATCGCATCGGCGGGTGATATTCAGCGGTTTCTGCGCGAGCGGCTGCAAGGGCTGGGCGCAGTCTACGGCGACAACTTGCGCCTGTCAGTCAAAATGCCGGATGGAGTATTCCTTAAGAACGCCTTCAAATTATCACCTTACCTCCAACGCCTCAACCTTGAAAACGGCGGCGATTTGTCATTGGGTATCTTGCAGGCGGATTCGGCCGCAACGGGTCTGTTGGAATTTGTGGTCGGCTCGCATTCAGCCGGCACACAGCGCCTCGCACAGATCGAGTTGATCGGCGATATTCCTGCCCGGAAAATTTTCGGGGAACGGCTGCAGTACGACCTGACCCTCCCCTTTGATCCCGAGGCCAATCCGACCGCGCCCGCGCCGCCTAACATTTTGAGCGCGCTGGCAAAGATCTCAATCTTTCAAATGCAGGAAGGCGCCTGGCAGGCACTCGAAAAAGGTGATATCGCGAGCGCCACGCGGCGACTGGAAACAATGGCAACTCGCTTGCTAGACATGGGCGAGCATCAACTCGCTCGAGCTGCTCTACTCGAAGCCGGGCGGTTGGTACGCAGTGGAAATCTATCGCCGGCTGGCCGCAAGGCCATCAAATATGGGACGCGCAGCCTGTCGCTGCTTACCCTAAAGGAACGAGAACCATGATCGAATGCCCTTCATGCGGTCACCAACATCGACCTGGAACGTTGTTCTGCAGTGAATGTGGCGTATACCTGTTGACCGGTGGGCCGTTGCGCACCGAGCCGCTGCCGGAATCCGATCTGCCGGCCTCACGCGCCGATCCGTGGGAAAGCGGTGATCAAGCCCAGATCGCAGAGGCGCAGGCTGAAACGCTGATCTTCATCATCCCGCCCAGCGGCCGGCAGCTGGCCCTGCCCACCGATGGCGAGGCGGTTTTGGGCCGATTGGACGCCACGCGCGGCGTCTTCCCCAACATCGACCTGACGCCGGAAGGCGGTCTTGAAGGCGGTGTCTCACGTCGCCACGCCCGCATCCACAAGCAGAAAGCGCAGTGCTTCATCGAGGACCTCGGCAGCGCCAATGGCACTTTCCTGAATGGTCAGCGCCTGACGCCGTATCTGCCGCATCCGCTGCATGATAGCGACGAATTGCAACTGGGCCGGGTGCGAATCCGCGTGACGATGAAGTAGTCTGAACTGATCGAGGCAAAGGCCAATGTCCTATACATTACTTATCCACCTTATTGGCGAGGCGGCATTGATGTGCGAGGCCGAGCAGCTGCCCAATCCTTCTGACAGCACCATCACGGTTACCCATCTGCGCCAACGTGACGGCAAAGAAGTGAGCATGGTCGATTCCAACGCGACCAGTTTTATCTTTCCGTGGTCACGCGTTAACTTCATCGAAATTCTCGGAACCGAAGAAGAAGAAGAGATCGTCGGTTTCGTGCGAGATTAAACGCTCAACCTTGCGAGGGTGTTCGTTACGGTCGCTGACACACGGCCTGAACCCTCGCAAGGTTTTTCACTTCGGGACTGTTCATACCCCCATGTCGCCTGCCACTTCGCCCGAACCTCGCCGCCGCATCCTGGTCGTTGACGATGAGCCACGCATGATCCGCTTCATCCAGATGAATCTGGAATTGGAAGGCTATTTCGTTAGCCAGGCCACCAACGGCTTCGAGGCGCTCAACAAAGTCAAAGATGAATTGCCCGATCTCGTCATCCTCGACGTGATGATGCCGGATATGGATGGCTTCGAAACGCTGCGCCTGCTGCGTGAAGTCTCGGCCGTGCCGGTCATCATGTTGACAGTGAAAGCCGACGAAGAAGACAAAGTCAAGGGGCTTGAACTCGGCGCGGATGATTACGTGACCAAGCCCTTCAGCCCGCGCGAGCTATCGAGCCGCGTCAAGGCGGTGCTGCGTCGCACCGAGCTGCCCTCGCCGGTCGAAAAGAGCGGACTGAAAATCGATGACTATTTGCAGATCGATTTTGATCGGCGGCTGGTGATCGCCGGCGGCCAGGAGATCAAATTGCGTCCGACCGAATACCGGCTGCTGTATCACCTGGTCAATCATGCCGGTCGGATCATGCCACACGCCACGCTGCTCGCCAAGGCGTGGGGCTACGAATACCGCGAAGAGACCCACTATCTCCGCCTGTATATCACCTATCTGCGCCAAAAGATCGAACCCGACCCGGCCAACCCGCGCTACATTCTGACCGAACGCGGCGTCGGCTACCGATTTGTGGATTTCAAGAACGAAAACGCAACCCACACTTGAAGCGTCCTGCCGACAGCCGGCCGCCGGAGATCAGCAAACATGACAGATGAAAAGGTCCAGCTCATTCAACGCCTCGATCACGCCCATGACACGGTTCGCGGCCTGCTGGCCGACATCGGCACCCGGACAACTATTTATCCGGGCTGGACGATCAAGCAACTCATCGACCACTTCACCGGCTGGGACGACGCCATCACTGCCTCGCTGCATGCGCACACCGTGGGCAACGAACCGGCCACCCCGGCGGTCGAAGGCATCGATCCCTACAATGCGGTGTCGGTCGCCACGCGGGAGGCGCTCAACTTTGAGCAAACCGTTAAGGAATGGGAGCTGGCCCGCGAGCAATTGAAGGCCGCGGTCCGCGATTTGCCGGCGCAAAAATTCGCGGAGCCACTGCTGTTCCCGTGGGGAAGAACCGGCACGGTGGCCCAGCTGCTTGCGATCTTTTACGAGCACGAGGAGGAACACGTCGAAGAGATTCGCCATCACCTCGCCCAATCGGCGGCGCGGAAAAGTGAGTCACAGTAAATTAACCTTCGGCGAGCAGCGGGTTCTGACAAAACGATCTGCCTTGCTTTCAGGGCAGATCGTTTCATTTTGCGTAACTACCCAGCCCGTATCCTGCCCATGCCCGACGCTTCGCGTCGGTGGGCCGCCAGGCGTCGACTACGTGCCGCGTATCCTGAGCGGAGTGAAACGAAGTCGAAGGAGCGCGGCACTCCGCTCAGGAAGCTGAATAGTTACGATTTGATGGAAGAAATCCAATTCAAACACGACCGCCAGCCGTTATCCATCAGCCATCACTGGTTTGACTTGCCCCTACACATGCAGTATATTTCAAACATGTTGTCCCACCGCCGCCACGCACAGGAGAGATACCCATGGAATCTAGTGAGATGCAAGCCTTGTGTAAACCCTATGGCCCTCCCGGCCTGAAGTGTGAAGTCGTACCCGTCCCGGCTCCACCCGGCCCAGGCGATGTGATGATCAAAGTGCTGGCCGCTTCGGTGTGTGGCACCGATCTGCACATCTACGGTTCGGATCCGTCCATTCGAGATCGTGTCGCGCATAACCAGATCATTGGTCACGAGTTTTGCGGTGAAGTCGTTGCAACGGGACCGCAGGTCACGCGTGTTGCGTTGGGAGATTTGGTATCAAGCGAGAGCCACATTGTGTGCGGCACCTGCGAATACTGTCTGGACGGCCTGTCGCACCTGTGCCAGGAAGTATCGCTCATCGGCGTCGATCGGCCCGGCGGGCTGGCCCAGTATGCCGTCATCCCTGAGCAAAACGCGATCAAAAAGCCGCGTGATGTTTCCATCGAGGTGGCTGCCACCTTTGACGCGTACGGTAACGCCGTGGACACCGCACTGTGTACGCCCCTCGTCGGAAAGCGAGTCCTGATCAGCGGCTGCGGTCCCCAGGGTTTAATGGCGATCGGTATCGCCATCGCTTCCGGCGCTCGTCAGGTTATTGGCACAGAGACGCAGGCAACTCGCCGCCAGATGGCCGACGACATTCTGGAACAGCACTTGCGCGACCCTGAATTAAAAAAGCGGCGCAAGGATGTGATTCTGGATGCCCGGGACCCGAATCTGATCGATGCGATCTTTCAGGCCACCCACGGCCGGGGCGTCGATGTGCTGCTGGAGATGTCGGGACATCGTGACGCCATCCGGATCGGAATCAGCGCGCTGAGAAACGCCGGTCATGCCGTTTTGCTGGGCATCTCATCGGAGAATCTCGTCGAAGTGGATTGGTCCAGCCTCATGTTCAAGGGGATTACACTGCACTTCCGCTACGGGCGCCATCTCTATCGGACCTGGTCAGACGGCCGCCACTTGCTGGAATCGGGGCTGGTCAAGCTCGAGCCTTTGATCTATCCAGACTACTTCGAGCTCAAAGACTACGCGACCGCCTTCCAATATTTGAAGGAAGGTCGCGCCGCCAAAGTGATCTTCCGGCCGAATGGCGACTTTTCAAAGTATCAGACCCATGCTGCGTAGCAGGAGAATGACCATGACCGACAAAATCAAAATCCTGGTCGTCGAAGACGATCTGAGCTGGCAGGAAAATTATGAAGAGGCTTTCTCAGCGCAGGACTATGCGGTAGAAGTCGCCGGCAGTAAATCGGCCGCACTCGAGCTGCTTGAGCGCAAGTTCTTTCACGTCGCCGTAGTTGATCTGAAGCTGGGTCCCGAGCCAACGAATCGAGAAGGCCGCGATGTCTTGCAGCGAATCTGGGAACTCGACGAGACCCTGGCGGTTGTCAGTTCCGGCTACGTCGATGTTTCCATGTTTGACGAGTTTCGCCAGATGGGCATCTTTGGCTTCACGGAAAAGAATCTCTCGGAGGCGCGGCGCGAATTCAACCAGATCGGTTTCTTCAAAGGCCAGTTTACCAAGAGCGATGATTTAAACAGCATCGTCAGTATCGTGCGTCGAGCCGCGGAAGAAGCGCGCTCGCGCAATGCCGGTCTGCGCTGGAGCACATCGCCTTTCTCTGCCCTGCCGGGTATGTCGGCGCGTGAGATTCAACGCGAGTTGGCGGGCGGACCGATGATGGAACTGCGTCCGTTTCTCCAATCGCTTTTACAGCCGCTCTTCCCCTGGCTCACGGCCAAACAACCGGTCGTGCGTATCCAGCACGAGCAAGGGCAGACCTTAGCCTGTGAAGCGCTCTGCTGGAGCCGTAACGATGGGCAAGCCTACGTGGTGCGCTTTGGGCGAAAAGACGGCTTTGCTGCATCGCTCGAACATCAGCCCCTGGGCGCAAGTCTGGGCGATCTCAAAGAGATACAGCTGCAAAATCAAGAAAGCCGCTTTGCCTTCGCTGGTACGGTTGGCCGCGTTGCAGCCATCGACTTCAAGGACAATTTCAATCGTCCGCCGACGAAGAAAACAAGCCGGGTCACGAACCACGCAGGTTGAATCATCGCCGACGACTTGCGTTTTGATCAAACACTTCGGGCAGCCATTATGCAGGACAGCAGTCCCCACATCCATACCGATTCACGTGATCCCCAGGACGCTCGCTACACCGAGCGTCTTGAGTTACTCCTCAAGATCGCCGAAGACCTGACCCAGGCCATGACCGAGCCGGAGCGCGTGCTCCAGGCCACCATCGAGCGCACGGCCGATCTGTTTGATGTCACACGGGCCACACTGGTTCGCTACGAAGCCGCTGGCGGCCAGGTCGTAGCCGCTTTCGACCGGCGTGCCACCGAGCAGCTCTCCGCGCTGAGCGCCTACCTGCCCAACTCGCTGCTGCAAACTGAAGTCCGACAATCCCAGCGGCCCGTCATCGTGGCGGATGTGACGTCGGATACGCGCCTGTCGACCGGCGAACGAGACGGCTATCTCGGGTCCGGAATCAAAACCTTGATGCTGGTGCCGTTGATCGCCAGAGGGCAGGCCTTTGGCCGCATCGATCTGGCCGAGACCCGTCGCCTGCGC
>JADGQE010000343.1 GCA_017882055.1 Thermoflexales bacterium | reverse complement strand
AGGCGCCGGCGCACTGCGCCGGACACACCGCACTGCGCCCACGCAGTGGGTGCAAGTGTGGGCGGAATCTCTACCACTGTCGTAGAGACCCCTCGCTATGCTCGGGGTGACACCGTAAATCAACTCGGAAACCGCTCTAATACAGAATCGTGCGTTATGAATTATGCAGTTAAATCGGCGAGGCCAACTCCATGAAACAGCGCGATATTTACTTGCTTAACCCCAAAGAGCTTAGCCCCGAAGTCATCGCGGTGGCGTTCGCGCGCACCAGCCGCTCGCCCGAATCCTTTCGCGAGATCGCAGCCGAGTTGACCGACGAGAAATCGGCCGAGTTCCACGAGAAGTGGGTGGTCGGCTACGGTCATGCCAGCGTCGCCGAGCACGCCGTGCTGCACCTGGCAATCGAAAACGTCTCACGGCTGGCCGTCGAATCGATCGAAAGCAATCGGCTGGCCTCCTACACCGAGAAATCCACGCGCTATCAGATCTTCGATCGCGATGCGTTTTACACACCGGAAGCCATCGCCAATTCGCGCCACGCCGCCTTATACTCCGATACGGTACATTTACTGTTTGATACCTACTTCGACAGCATCAGTCCGGTGCGCGACGTTATTCGCCGCAAATATCCACGCAAAGAAACAGAATCCGAGATGGCTTACGAGCGCCGCACCCGCAGCAAGTGGATCGACAACTGCCGCTTCCTGCTGCCGTCGGCCACGCTGGCCAATGTAGGTATGACGGCCAATGCGCGCACCCTGGAGCACGCCATCGTCAAAATGCTATCCCATCCGTTGACGGAAGTGCGCGAAATCGGCGCCGAGGTCAAGCGCGTGTCGCAAAGCGAAGTGCCCACGTTGGTCAAATATGCCGAGTCGAGCGCGTTTGTGGCCAACGTAGCCAAACGCATTCATGATCTCGGTCCGAAAATACACGGGCTGACAGCCAGCAAATCTGATCATCAAGCCGTGCTGCTCATCGATTACGATCCTGATGCTATGGAACGTGTCGCTGCGGCCTGTCTGTATGGGTTGAGCCAGAACGATTACGACCGCACGCTCGAACACGTCCGGGCACTGCCGGCCGAAGAGCAGGCCGCTATCATCGCCGCTGCGTTGAGCGATCGTGGCGACTTCGATATTCCGCCGCGCGAATTGGAGCATACGACCTGCACCTTCGATTGTGTCATGGATCAGGGCGCGTACTTCGACGTGAAGCGCCACCGTATCATGAGCCAGACCCCGCAACCGCTGGGCGTCGATCTGGGTTACGCCATTCCGAAGGCGATGGTCGAAGCGGGCTTCGGCGATCGTTATCAGCATGCGATGGAAGCGGCCAGCGCCGTTTACCATACGCTGGCAACGGTGTCGCCGCACGAAGCAGCGTATGTGATACCGAATGGGTTCAATCGGCGCGTACTGCTCACGATGAATCTGCGCGAACTCTTCCACTTCTGCGAGCTGCGCGGCGGGCCGAACGGCCATTTTTCGTATCGCCGCATCGCCGTAAGGCTGTACGAGATCGCGCGCCAAATCTATCCGGCCTTTGCACCCTTCATGCGCTGCGACAAATACCCGGCTGCGGATGAGATCGAGCGAGAGTTTTTCGAGCAGGTTTAGAAGCAATACTGTTTAGTGAGCGGGCCGGGCTCCCATGCCCGGTGGCGTGGGAGCCGCCTCTGCTGACTTATCTAAACAGTATTGGGTTTAGAAGCCATACTAAACCATGCAGAATGAAAACGCCCTGTGCCGCAAAAGTCACGGGGCGTTTGTATTACTTCGTCACCGAATAACGATCCGGATCAGTCGATCCCGGATAATTTACCCACAGTTTACAAGCCGGACTTCACCCGTTCACACCTCACCGTTATACTGCGTACAACTACTCGAGAAAAAGGAGAAATAACAATGAAGCACTTCAATATCAAGTCAAAGTTTGTACGTTTGATCAGCGGCCTATCGATTGTTGCGTTGGCGTTCACGGCCTTTGCAACTGCCCCGGTGGGCGTGGCCTTCGCCGACACGCCGACGCCAACCCCGAAGCCCGGACAGGCCGCTCGTGTCGCACGACTGGAAAAAGATTACCAGCGTGAGCAGGAATGGCTTACCAGGCAGCAGGCGAACCTGACCAAAGCCAATGTCCTCGTGACGAAGGTGCAGGATTTCATCAACGCGCAGAATGCCGCGGGCAAAGACACGACGGCCTTGCAGCAGGCGCTGGCGGTTTTCCAGCAACAACTGATCACGGCTCAAGCAGCGCATCATACAGCCGCGACCATCCTGTCCAATCACGCCGGCTTCGATGCGAATGGCAAGGTCACCGATGCCGCTCAGGCCCGGCAGACACTCATCGATGCGCGCCAGTCACTGCGCGCCGCGCGCCTGGCTTTGATGCAGGGTACGCGCGATCTGCACCGGGCGATGAAGGAATACCGCGCAGCGAACAAGAAGTCAGCCCCGGCGGCCAAGTCCGCAGCCCCGGCCAACAAATCGTAACCGGATAACGCGCTGAGCGCAACTGAATATTGAGAACGCTGGGTCAGGCACTTTGCCTGACCCAGTTTTTCTTTTGATCGATGTTATAATGTCTTACCAACGCAGTCTTTCAAAAAAGCAGCTGCGGACGTTATCAGTGGAGCGGTGAGAGACCGTATCAGCGACCCCCAGTGTGGAGATAGCAGTATGGAAACGAATGTAATCATTGTCGGCGGCGGCAAAGTCGGCACTTATCTGGCAGCCATGTTGTTGGCCAGCGGACACGACGTCAAGTTGATTGAGCAACAGCGCAACGAGCTGCCTCGTCTTCACAGCGACCTGCCGGTTGACGCCGTCATCGCCGGCAACGGCACCGATCCGAGTGTGTTGGAAGCCGCCGGCATTCGGCAGGCTCAAGTCGTAGCCGCCGTTACCGGTGCAGACGAAGCGAATCTCGTCGTCGCGAGCCTGGCGCGCTTTGAGTATGGCGTGCCGCGCGTCATCGGCCGCGTGAACAATCCGAAGAACGCCTGGCTGTTCACGGCGGAGATGGGCGTGGATGTGGCCTTGAATCAGGCTGACTTAATGGCGCGCCTGATTGCCGAAGAGATGTCGCTGGGCGATATGATGACGCTGTTGAAGCTGCGTAAGGGACAGTATTCGCTCGTCGAAGAAAAAGTGCATCCCGCTTCAAACGTCGTGGGCAAAGCGATCCGCGATCTCCACCTGCCGATCGAATGCGTCTTGTCGGCGGTGATTCGAAAAGGCGAACTTATTATTCCACGTGGCAGCACCATTCTGCAAGCTTCAGATGAAATCCTGGCAGTCGTACATGCCTCGCAGCTGGGTCAACTGGCGGCGCTCCTGGGGCACACACCGTAACCCCCGTTTCCACGCACGCAAAGAGCACAGCCGCCCTGCAGGCCGCTGTGCTCTTCTGATCAGAGCGAACTTCATCAAAATGCCGGACTAAACAGACGCAGCCAGTTGGTATTGCAAATGATGCCGCAGGCCAGCAGCACGAAGATGATGAACAGGATCGGGCCACAGCCACAGCCCGCCAGGCCGCGGCCAAAGCCGAAGCGGCCCTGCAACCAGGCAAATACCTTATCGAGCAAAAACAACTGCAACAGCCCCACCAGACAACCCGGTCGATTACGATTCATCGCACACCTCACGAATTGAAGATGAGGCGATTATAACCCCAAATGAGTTGCTCACGCCACCACAGACTTCCCAGCTGTCCGACAATCTCGCGACAAAACAAAACGTCGAGACCGAACCACAGTCTCGACGTTCAAATTCATGCAGACAACCAATCGCTTTCAGCGATTTTGCTGCAACCAGCGCTCAGATCGATTAGCTCAAGCTCTGACGCAGCGATTCCAGTTTGCCGGACACCGAAGCATCCACGACCCGATCGCCCAGGCGAACCACCAGGCCGCCCAGAATCCTGGGATCGACTTTGAAATCGACGTCCGTCGCGCCGCGCCCGGTCAGGTCTTTCTGGATTGTCGTCTGCTCGTCGGCCGACAGCGGCAGCGCCGAAACAACCTCGGCCTTGACATTGGCGACGGTCAGGCCCTCATCGAGCAGTGTCGCTTTGCCGGCCTTGACACCGCTGAAGAATTCGTCGACCAGGGCGCGTTGGCGCTTCTCGTCGAGCGACTCGCCAATCAATTTATTGGTGGCTGCGATCGACAACGCTACGATCTGACTGCGCAGATCGGCCAGCGCCTTGTTGCGTTCAAGGTCGGCTTCTTCCTGCGACTGCGATCGGATGCGGGCTGCATCCTCATTCGCTTTGGCAACAATGGCCTGCGCTTGCTTCTCGGCGCTCGCCGTCATCTCGGCCACGACCTTTTGGCCGTCGGCGCGGGCTTCGCCCATGCGCTTGTCGTAATCGGCTTC
>JADGQE010000342.1 GCA_017882055.1 Thermoflexales bacterium | reverse complement strand
AAAACGACACTGCTGATCGACTTTGCCGGCGATGTGGGTTTGCCGGTGTGCTGGTACACCCTGGACGAAGATGATGGTGATCCCGGCACGTTCCTGGCCCATCTGGTGGCATCGATCCAGAAGAAGTTTCCACAGTTTGGCCGGCAATCATCAGCGCTGATCGAGCACAATGTCTTTGCGGCGCGCGCCATGACGGCGGCCCTGGTCGCCGACCTGGTCGACGATGTCCCCGAATACTTTGTGCTGATCCTCGACGATTGGCATCTCGTCGGCGACGAACCGGCCATTCGTGAATTCCTCGATCAATTGCTGCGCTACATTCCCGAACATGCACATCTTATTATTGCCGGGCGCGCTTTGCCGCGCGGCCCGTTGATCCGATTGGCCGCGCATAGTGCTGTTGCCGGACTAGGCCCCAACGATCTCCGCTTTACGGCTGATGAAGTGCGCCAGGTGCTGAAAGATCGGTTCGGCCTTGACATCGCGCCTGATCAAGCCGAGAAACTCGCCGCAGAATCCGAAGGCTGGATCACCGCGATTTTGCTGAGTTCGCAGCCTGAGTGGCAGAGTCTACTGGCTGGCTTGCCCCGCGCGACCGCCGGGACATCCGGCCGGTTGTATGACTATCTGGCCGGCGAAGTATTCGATCGGCTGCCGCAATTGCTATGCCGCTTCCTGCTGGAATCCGCGATACCGCGTCAGTTCACAGCCGTGTGGTGTGATGCGCTGCGTGATCAGAGCGGCTCGGACGAATGGATCGATCAGGTGGAAGCGCATAATCTTTTCATCACGCGGATCGAAGCCGAGGACGAAACCTGGTATCGCTATCATCATCTCTTCCGCGAATTCTTGTTGATGCGTTTCAAGAAAGAGGATGCGGTCAGCTTTGCGCGGTTGCAGGCGCGCAGCGGCGAATGGCTGGAAGCCCGCCAACAGATTGAGGAAGCGGTGGAGCATTATCTGCTGAGTGGTTCGCCCGAACGTGCCGCACACCTGATGAACACCACCGCCCGTTACTTGTACTATGCGGGGCGAACACAAACCTTGCTGCATTGGGCCGCTCTTCTGCCACATGATCTGCGTTCGAGTGCACCAGAGTTAGTATTGTTCCAAGGACAGGTTCTCGTCGAACACAACCATCCTGCAGAGGCGCTGCCGGTACTACAACAGGTCGAGGTCAACTTTCGCGAGTGCGGCGATCTCATCGGGCAGATTCGAGCGATCTTGCCACAGGGCTGGGCACATTACGCACAGGGCAATCTACTTGATGCCGTGGCGGTCGGCCGAAATGCTTTGAAGCACCTTGAAGAATGGCACGTGGTCGATTCAACATTGGAAGCTCAGGCACGGCGCTTGATCGGCGCGGGATTGGCCGGTTTGGGCCAGTGGCGCGAGAGCGAGCAACATCTCTCCGTCGCCTTGGATCTCTACCGTCATAGTGACTCGGATAAACGGCGGACATTCAATCTGGGGCGAACGCTGAATGACCTGGCCCTTACTTTGCGCTCAATGGGCCGCCTGGAAGAGGCGGCTGCGTTGCAGGCTGAATCGCTAACGCTCTGGCGCGAGATTGGAAATCCAGGCCCCTTGGCCCAATGCCTTAATAACCTGGGCTACGACCGCTTTCTCATGGGCGATTACGATGGCGCGTTGAAACTGTACACCGAAGCAATGGCCAGAGCCGAGGAATCTGAGGATCGCAATCTTCATGCATTGGTGACAGATGGTATTGCCGCGGTGTATCGTGATCGCGGCGAGTTTGAGCGAGCGATCGAGACCTACACGAGCGTGCTGGCACAGGCCAGGGCCGTGGGCAACCAGCCTCTCGTCAGCTGGGTGCTCGATGGGCTGGGCCACACGCATCGACTGACAGGCGATAGAGATCGCGCACTGGGGCTGTTTGAGCAGGCCCGCCATTTGGCTAAGCGCGGAGGGCTTGGACCGCAAGTCACTTTATCCACGGCGTCAATTGGCGTGGTTTATCTTGAGATGAACCGCGCCGCCGATGGTCTGGTTGAACTCGAGCGAGCAGCCAGGACGCTGCGCGAGGCCGGCTCCGATCTTGATCTGGGGCGCGTTCTCTTCTGGCTGTCCGGGGGATATTATTCATGCGGCCAGGCCACGTTGGCCAGGGAACGGCTGGCGGAGATGCTGCCTATCGCCAAACGACTTGGCTACCGGCCATTTTCTCTCGCCGACGGTCGTCGTGAGATCAGTTTTCTGGTTTGGGCCGCCGATCAATTTGCAACTGAACCCCGGCTCCGGGCCTGGCTGCAAGAGCTGCGGGCCGCAGTGATAGTCGTGACAGGCGAAGCGACGGCTAGGCCAGTGGCGGTGCCGCATCTTGAAGTGCAGGCTTTTGGAACGGGGCGCGTACTCCGCGATAATCGGCTGCTGACCACGCCGGACTGGGGCGGCTCGGCCATCGGCCGCGAGCTGTTTTTCTACCTCCTGGAATATTCGCCACGGACCCGGGACGAACTCGGCGCAACCTTCTGGCCCGATCTATCGGCGGGCCGGATGTCCAGCTCATTTCACGCCGCCAAATATAAGGCGCGGCGCGCGCTGGGCGTCGAATTCGCGATCTACGACAACGAACACTATCAAATCGATCCGGAACTTGGTATCCAGTATGATGTGATCGAATTCAGTCGGTTGTGGAAGTCCGCCCGTCGGCGGCAGTCCGATGACGCCCAAAAATTGAATGAACTCCAACAGGCTGTAGGTCTTTACACGGGCGATTTCCTTGAAGACATGTACTCGGACTGGGTGATCGAGCGCAGGCGGGTCTATCAGCGCCAGTATCTGGATGCCCTGGCGTACATTGTTCAGGAATTGATACGCCGTGACCAATTTGACCAGGCATTGGAGTATGCGGGAACCGGGCTGGCCCGTGACTACTATCGTGAAGACCTGCATCGCGCCGTCATCAGTTGCCTTGCCCATACGGGCCACCAGACTGAAGCGCTGGCCCATTTTGAAGTCATGGCCCGTCACTTCAGGCTGGAAATCCAGGCCGAGCCTGAGCCTGAAACGGCCCAACTCGCCGACCGGGTTCGTTCGCATCGCCTCGACTAAATCCTCAACTTTCTACCGTACAACAAATTATCCTTCTGGTGAAGGATGGCACAACCTATCACAGTTCCTATCATAGGTCGCACGTAAACTGCGTGCTATCTGATACAACCTATCTTGCTTAGGAGGATTACAGTGACCGCTATCGTCCACCGAATCACGTTGCAGTTTTTTTCGAATCCGGCTTTCATGCGACTGGTTGCCCCTCTCCTTGCCCTGGGCGTGGTCTTTCTGACGGGTATGCCCGGTGGCGGCGGGCCAGGGGGATAGTTTTGTAATGTTTAGTTTTAGTCAGGAGGTAAGCACTATGTTCCATCCTGTTTTGGAAGAAGTGGTTGGCAACGCAATCATTGACCATGAGTTTCGGGCCGGGTTGCTAAACGGCAAGCGGGCATGCTTGCTCAGCCGGTTCGATCTATCGCCGGAAGAGACTCAAGTGATCATGAACATTCGCGCCGATTCACTGGAGTCTTTTGCCGGGCAGTTGAACCGCTGGATTGAAGGGCAGCAAATCCGTTCCCCGGCGTTGAGGCTGGCATGATTGCCGCCATGACGATGAATGGCCGAATCCTGGTTGCCGACGACGATCCTGATTTACGGCTTTTGTTCAGGTTGATTCTGCAACGCGGCGGCTATGAAGTCATTGAAGCCGACAGCGGCGAACAGGTACTGGAGCGCGCGATCGACTCTGCGCCAGAGCTCATCTTGCTGGACGTGATGATGCCGGGCCTGGGTGGCTTTGAGACCTGCCGCCGCTTGAAGAACGATCGCCGCACCGACAATGTGCCGGTGGTCTTCGTCACGGCCAGAGACGACTTCGCCAGCCGCACCGAAGGCATGCAAAGCGGAGCTGAGGCTTACATCAGCAAGCCAGTCAGCCCGCAGAATCTGATCCAGTGCGTGCTGAATGCGCTGAAGCGGCGTAACCATCGCCCGGACTGATCGAAGGTTCTGATGCAGAATCAGTCCAGTTGGCTGAGTCCCAGGTTAGGACCAATACCGTTTAGATAATCGTAGTTTAGCCCCTTGTGGGCGGGCACGCGCCTGGCGGCCCACCTCAGCCCAGTGGGCTGAAGGGCATGGGCAGGCCCGATGCTACGGCTAAACCAAACAGTATTGGGGTTAGGATTCAATCGACTTGTGCCTGCGCTTCATTTGAAGAATCGTCGGGTGAGCGGCGCCAGATCGATCGAGGTGTGTTCCTTCAGCACACTGAAGAAGTCCTGCGTCGTCATCATGCGGAACGATTCACGGTAATACAGATCATGCAGGAAGCTGTTGAACGTGTCTGCGCCTATCTCCGATCGCAGCGCACTGAGGAACGTCGCGCCCTGATC
>JADGQE010000044.1 GCA_017882055.1 Thermoflexales bacterium | reverse complement strand
CTGGCCCATTTGAACTTCACCTTGAAAGCATACACACCCTTCGGGTTATCGAGCGGCACGGGCAGCTCCATCTCGCGCAAATTCTCACGCGCCTGAAAGCGTGGGCCAAAGGCGGCATCGTTCACCGCGATGGTTGAGATGGCCTCGGCGACCGGCCCGGGCAACGGCTGTTTGCGCACCAGATAGATCTCACCCCAATAGAACACGGCCTGCGCGCGAATGTCGGCGTTGGGGTGTTGCGCGCACTGCGCCAGCGCGGCTTCGGCTTCGGGGCTTTCATGCAGGGCCAAATAAGCCAACGCGGCTATCGCCAGCGTATGGCGCTTCGTCGTAAACGAATCGCGCGGCCGGCTCAGGTTGAGCGTCTCAAGCCAGAACGGGATCGAGGCGGGTTGGCGCGAGGCGCCGATGATAAACAACAGGCCCTCCTGCACATAGGTGCTGCCCGAGCCGCCGGTGACATAGACTCGACGGTACAAATCTTCAGCACGAGCGACATCCTCGCCGGGCAGACGCCTGATACCCCAGCGGCTTAGGCCATACACGCGGCTGTTCATCAAGTCCGCGCCTTTGGCCGGCGGGTGATCTAACATGTTTTGAAGTTGATCGAGCGCCGCCCGCAGTTCGGCGATTCGCTCGACTTCCTGTGCGGTCAGCCCCGCTTCGTGGATGACCTCATCGCGCATCAACCAGCCTTCCAATGGATCGTCGGTGAAAGACATAGCGTTACCTTTCGAAGCAAGTGGCTTTATCATACACCGAAGTGGGCTGGTTGAAAAACGCGAGATTTCATTCATGCCAACGACAAACGAAGAAACGACAGAGAGTTTGACAGCCAACAAAATACTGGCGACAATTCTAGCCATGCCGAGAACTCAGCCCTTCGAGATCGTTTTTGATGAGTGCGCTTATGAAAAGCGGGGATTTCTGGAAAGCCGTTGAACGCCGCCGTAGGCCCACGCGTATCAAAACGTAATATACTCAGCATACGTGCGTTGATTGAATACATTTCGCGATGGGTTTTATCCGCCGACCAGGGCTACTTCGCCCATCAACGCGAGATTGCGCAGTATCTCATTCTGAGATACAATGAGAGCATGCACGTCATCTCTCGCAAAGCATTGCAGCAGTTCTGGGCGCAGCATCCCGACAGTGAAACGCCCCTGGTCCGCTGGTTCAAAATCATGCAGCAAACTGATTTCCAGAACCTCAGCGAGTTACGCACCGCGTTTCCAGCTGCTGACAAAGTAGGTGACTGGACCGTGTTCAATATTGGAGGCAACAAGTACCGACTCATCGCTTCAATACACTTCAACCGAGGCAAAGTCTATATTCGTCACGTACTGACACACCAGGAGTACGATAAGGAGGGCTGGAAGAAATGACCGTTTTGACGAAGAACGTTCAGAGCCATTGGGCAACGATTCGCCCGATCCTGACCATCCGCAACGAACGAGAATACGATGCGGCTGTTAAGCGACTCAACGAACTGCTCGACGAGATCGGCACAAACGAGCGTCATCCACTCTATGGGTTGCTCGATACGTTGGGGACGCTAATTCATGCCTACGAAGAGAAACATCACCCCATGCCGGAATCGAGCAGCGCAGATATGCTGCGCTACTTCCTAGAAGAGCACGGTCTTAACCAATCCGATCTACCGGAAATCGGCTCGCAGGGAGTCGTGTCTGAAGTGCTGAGTGGCAAGCGTGAATTGAACATGCGACAAGTTCGGGCGCTGGCCAAGCGGTTTCACGTATCGCCGGCGGTGTTCATCTAAGTCGTTGCTTTATCCATCGCTCTGAGAGGAAACAAATCGCACGACTACCGGGAGCCTTAAGAGAGTCTTTAGAGACCTCACGGCTACCATGAAAGACCTGCGCTCATGGCTCCAAGAATTGCGGAGCCATGAGCGCTCCGAAAGAAGTTGGCGACCTCACGGTTCGGGTCCGTGAGGTCGGAGGTTCAAATCCTCTCGCCCCGACACAGGCCTCATGGCTAGGCGAAAAACCTAGCCATGAGGCCAAACATTAAAAAAGGCGCGAGCCAGAGACCTCACGGTCAACTTTTCTCTAGAATAAAAAACGACGAACCCGAGTAAGCGGAAGGTTAAATCGGATTGTCGGAATCTTATTACGGAGAAGAGACCGCATGGCTCGTTCACTCACCATCTCACAAGCCTTTCAAGGCATGATCCTTGAAAAGCAGACTGCTGGCCTTAGCCCCACACCATCTTAGATTATCAGAATACACGCACCAAACTGCTGCTCTATTTTCCAGATAATCCGCAGTTTTCAGCACTCCCCCGCGATCGCTTGGTGAAGTTTTTCGCGTGGCTCCATGATGACTACATATCACAGCCTGGGGGCGTTGCTTCCAGCACTGGCGGCGCAGATCCGTGGCCGTCTGAACCAATGTGCACTCGATCGTCCTCAAAGGCCGGCGTCAAGCTGTATGGTGCGCAAGAATGCATACACCCTCAGAGAACGCCACTACCGTCATACGCCTGCGCGACGTAGTAATAGTTCTGGCCGCGCCGCAACGGTGCATCGTTGTAGGTCGCGAGGCCGTCTCGTTGGAGCCTTGGCCCTCAATCTGGGCGTTGCCGCCGCTCTGCACGGCCAGCGTGCCGCTGAGGGTCGAGTAGCCCTTGATGTGGTGATAGGAGTATACCTTTATGGACAGACTGCATCAACTCGATCTCGTGCCTGACGAGGGTTCGATAGAGCTGTGTCGTTCAAGCCATGCCAACATGGCGCGCACGCTGCCGGTGGCGAGAGTGATGCTCGTATCCGCCGCGCCGTAATACAAATGGAGCGTGTCGCCATCGGTCGCGAGAGTGTAGCCGCACGGAAAGACGACGTAGCCCACGTCGCCATGCTGTTCGTAAGGCGCTTCCGGGCCGAAGATCTATTCGTCGCCGCGTTTGAGACAGCGCTCCGGCGCGTTCAAATCAAACAGCGCCAGTCCCTCTCTGTGTCGATTAAGGTAGGCTGCTCGCCACCGTCCTCATTCGCCAAACCTGCGGTAAAACCAGGTTTTTACGACTTGAGTGAGGATCACGTAGCAGGGCAGCATGATCGCCAGCAGCAGCCAGTACAGCGGCGGAAGCGGGACAAATCCGAGCGTGTCGGCCAGCGGGGACACCGTCAGCCACGCGCCCACCGCCACGATGATGATGGACGTGATGATCAATGGCCAGCTGGCCCGGCTCTGGATGAACGGGATCTTGTTGGTGCGGATGACGTGAATGATCAGCGTCTGCGTGAACAGCGATTCCACAAACCAACCCGTGTGAAATAGCGCCGGGTTGCTCCCGGCATTGAACACGTAGAGCATGATGAAGAAGGTCAGGTAATCAAAGATCGAGCTGATCGGGCCGATAAACAGGATGAAACGTTGTATCTCGCCGATCGTCCACTTGCGTGGCTTGGTCAGCCAATCGGCATCCACCGTATCCGTCGGGATGGCTGTCTGCGAGAAATCATAGAGCAGATTGTTGGTCAATACCTGGATCGGCAGCATGGGCAGGAAAGGCAGGAACGCGCTGGCGCCCACAACACTGAACATGTTGCCAAAGTTGGAAGAAGCCGCCATCTTGATGTACTTGATGATGTTGCCAAAAACGCGGCGACCTTCGAGCACACCCTGTTCCAGCACCAGCAAACTGTTTTCCATCAGGATGATGTCGGATGATTCCCTGGCGATGTCGACGGCGCTATCGACCGAGATGCCCACATCGGCGGCCTTCAAGGCCGGGGCGTCGTTGATGCCATCGCCCATGAAGCCCACCACATGGCCCTTGCTTTGCAACGCATGGATGATGTGTTCCTTTTGAGCCGGCGCCAGTTTGGCAAAGATACTCGTCACGCTGGCGGCTTCAGCCAGCTCTGCCTCGCTCATCGCTTCGATTTGAGAGCCAAGCAGGATCTTGTCCACCGGCATGCCCACCTGTTTGCAGATGTAGGTGGTAATGATTTCATTGTCGCCGGTCAGAATCTTGACATCCACGTTCAAAGCCTGGAGCCGCTTCAAAGCCTCGGTCGCAGTCTCCTTGGGCGGATCAAGAAAGGCCAGGAACCCCAGCAGAGTCATGTCGGCTTCGTCTTGCGTCCCATAGTGTGGTTCATCATTATCGCCCGGAATGACCTTGTAGGCCACAGCCACCACGCGGAAACCCTGCGCGTTCAATCCTTGCACGAGCTGCTTGCGATGGGCGTCGTGCTCCGGCTGAACATCCAGCACTTTGCCGCCGACTTCCACGCGCGGTGACAGGCGCATGATCTCTTCCACCGCGCCTTTGCAGATCAGAATATGCTGGTTCTGTTTGTCCTCCACGATTACGGACATGCGCCGCCGCTGAAAATCGAAGGGGATTTCGTCGATTTTGCGGTAGTCTGTTTTAATCTTCAGATCCTCTTCCAGGTGACCGTGATCGAGGATGGCCTCATCCATCAGGTTCTTTAGACCGGTCTGGAAATAGCTGTTCATGTACCCGTATTGCAGGACGCGCTCGCTTTCGTCACCGTGAACATCCAGATGTTTTTCCAGCACGATCTTGCCCTGGGTCAAGGTGCCGGTCTTGTCGGTACAAAGCACGTCTGCCGCCCCAAAGTTCTGGATGGCGTTCAGGCGTTTGACGATCACTTTCTTGCGCGCCATCGCCAGCGCGCCTTTGGACAGGTTGACCGTCACGATCATCGGCAGCATCTCAGGCGTCAAGCCGACGGCCACCGCCATCGCAAACAGGAATGCTTGTGCCCAGTCGTGTTTGCTCAGGCCATTGAGCAGGAAGACGGCCGGCACCATGATGACGATGAAGCGGATCATCAGCCAGGTGAACTGATTGACGCCCTTGTCGAAGCTGGTCAGCTGACGCTGCCCGACGATGCTGGCGGCCAGTGAACCGAAGTAGGTGCGATCCCCGGTGTGGACGACGACTCCCGTCGCGGTGCCGCTCTCCACGTTGGAACCGAGGAAACAGATATCCGGCAGTTCCAGCGGATTTTGAACGTCGGCAGAGGCCGGCGCAGCTTTTTTCTCTATCGGCAGAGACTCGCCGGTTAGCGCCGCCTGATTTAGAAACAGATCTTTGGCGGAAAGTATCCGCATATCAGCCGGCACCATATCCCCGGCATTCAGTCGGATGATGTCACCCGGCACCAACAGCTTGAGCGGCACCTCGGTATCTTTGCTATCTCGCACGACGGTGGCCGTGGTATTAACCATCGCTTTGAGCTTTTCGGCCGCGTTATCGGCGCGCAGCTCCTGAAAGAAACGCAGCACGACGCCCAGCACCACCATCACGAAAATGACGATCATCGCCCGCAGGTCGCCGGTCAGATACGACAGCACGCCCAGCGCGATCAGCAAGATGACCAGCGGATTCTTAACGTTATCCCAGAGTCGCATCAGGGGCGACGTGCGTTTCTCTCGCGCAATTTCGTTCAAGCCATCGCGCTTGAGGCGCGCCTCGACTTCTGGCGCACTGAGTCCGCTCAAGCGCGATTCGAGATCTTTCAGCGCCGTGTCAGTATCCGTGCGCGCCTTTTCCAATAATTGATCGGAAAACTGCGCTTTGTTACCGCCCGATAGATTCGCCAGGCCTTGAGCGGGATTCGAAGTGGTGATACTGGGAATCTTCATTTAATCCTCCGTCGATCATTGCGAAAAGATCAGCACGCTGCCGATGACCACGGCCAGCACGATGATGGCATCGGTCCACTCGCTTACAAAGGCCGAGACAATGGAGGCGAAAATCAAGATCAGAATGAGCTGGTTTATTTCGCAGCGATCGACCCATTTGACAGCGGTACAAATTACGTGGACTGCAGCGATTTAACCGGCCGTCAGTCGCGGCGTCGAATTTCCTCTCAACAAAAAGGTCAGCACAAACCCGGCGATAAATCCGCCGATGTGCGCCATGTAAGCCACGCCACCCGTGTCCGCTGCATTAGAAATGGAACCGATACCGCTAAAAAACTGCAGAACGATCCAGAGCCCGATGACGATCAGCGCGGACACTTGAACCACCTGTTGGCCTTGCAATACTCTGACCTTGCCCTGAGGGAACAGCAAAATGTAAGCGCCAAGCACACCGGCGATCGCTCCTGAGGCTCCCAGATTCGGCACGTTTGATCCCACGCTAAACGCCAACTGTGCAAAAGTTGCCGCCAGCCCACAGAGCAGGTAGAAGATTATGAACTTGATGTGCCCGAAACGGTCTTCTACATTGTCGCCGAAGATCCACAGGTAAAGCATGTTGCCTCCCAGGTGAACCCATCCGGCGTGCATGAACATGGACGTGAAGATGGTCAAAAAATCAGCGCCGGGATTGGCCAGGAAGCGGCTAGGGACAAACGCCCACTTCTCGATAAAAGGGTCGCCGCCGCTCAGTTCTACGAAGAAGAACAGGACGTTCAAAGCGATCAAAGCATAGGTGACCACCGGAAACGTTCTACGCGCACTATCATCATCACCGATTGGGAACATAGAATTTATCTCCTTATACGCCGGTATCGAGCCACGTTGAACGAGAATTGTCGCTGGTTGCTCGTATGATCCTCACGTCTCTTTATCGGCCCGCATCAGATGGATAGTTTGGTCGTAACCTTCATCGCATGCTTTAAGTCTGGAAACGCTCTCGAACTTTCGCCGCGATCTGGCGATCCGTCATCTTGTCCACGGTTTCAATACCCACGATATGTCCCTTGAGTCCTTCGTGCTCAAGCCGTTTCTCTAGCTCGCCTTTGGCCTCACCCGGGCCAAAAATTTGGATAGCGTCAGCGCCGCGAATAACCGCGATGACTTCATCATAGTAGCTGTCGAGATGGTTCCCAAATTGCCGGTCGCGCACGTCCTCCTGCGAACCATCCTCGGATGACCCACTGGAAAATCGGACGTGTTTCTCCATGTTGGAGATGATCCGTTTTGTTTCCTCACCTGCATCTGTCACCACCACAATCACAGCCTGCCGATGGTCAATCCACAAACCGATTTCACTTTTCATTGTTCGCTCCTTTGTTTATCCTCCACCTGACGGCAGAGTTGATCTATTGTCTACATTCGCTCAACATCAACGTCTCCCCGCCTGCCATCTAGGTCGTTGCGACGACTGCGCCCAACAACACATTGACCTGATGCTGACCGCCATCCTCCAGTAATGGAACCTCGTTGCCGTTCAAAACGTTCCCATCCAGTTTGATTTGCTTGACGCCGCGATTGACACCCGCTGGATTCTCCACGCTGATCTGAAAAATAGTTTCGCCCACGCGATACGTTACTTGATAACTCGGCCACGTTTTCGGAATGCAAGGATCGATCTGTAACGTATTCCCCATTCGCCGGATTCCCAGGATCGCTTCGAGTCCCACGCGATACATCCAGCCACCTGAGCCGGTGTACCACGTCCAGCCGCCACGTCCAGCGTGCGACGACACACTGTAAACGTCGGCCGCGATCACGTAGGGCTCCACCATATACCGCGCTGCCTTTTCCGGCGAGTCGCTATGATAAATCGGATTGAGCAGACGGAACAGCGCTTCAGCCCGATCGCCTTGTCCGAGTTCGGCAAACGCCCAGATCGTCCATAGCGCGGCGTGCGTATACTGTCCGCCATTCTCGCGGATGCCGGGCGGATACCCTTTGATGTAACCTGGGTCGCGCGGCGTTTGGTCGAACGGCGGCGCGAGCAGGAGCAGGATTTGATCCGCCGGGCGCACGAGCCGGTCGGCGACCGATTCCATCGCTTGTGTCGCGCGACCTGGGTCACTCGCACCGGACAGGACCGCCCACGATTGCGCGATCGAATCGATCTGGCAATCATTGTTCGACACTGATCCGAGCGGCGTGCCGTCGTCGTAATACGCGCGCAGGTACCACGCGCCATCCCACGCGCTCGCTTCGATCGCTTTACCCAGCTCAGCGGCGCGCTGCCGATAGGCCGCGGCCTGGGTCTGATTGCCTCGGCCCTCGCATAACTTCGCAAAGCGTGTCAACGTTGCACACAAGAACCAACCCAGCCACACACTTTCCCCGCGCCCTTCGATGCCAACCCGATTCATGCCGTCGTTCCAGTCGCCGCTGCCCATCAAGGGCAGTCCGTGCGCCCCGGCCGTGGTTCCTTTCTCTAATGCGCGCCGGCAATGCTCGTAGAGCGTGACCGTTTCGGTCGTGGGCGCGTACTGATCGTAGCGTTCTGCCTCACCCGGCTCCAGGGGAGCGCCTGTGCGAAACGGAATATTTTCATCCAGGACTGTTTCATCGCCAGTCGCCGTCACATAGTGAGCGACGACAAACGGCAGCCACAACAGATCATCTGAGAAACGTGTGCGGACGCCCCGGCCTGAAGGCGGATGCCACCAGTGCAACACGTCGCCGGCATCAAACTGGAACTGCGCGGCTTGCAGGATATGTGCGCGGGCGAGGTGCGGCGCGGCGTGAATGAGCGCCATGATGTCTTGCAGTTGATCGCGAAAACCAAACGCGCCGGACGATTGATAGAAGGCCGAGCGCGCCCACACCCGGCACGCCAGTGTCTGGTAGAGCAGCCAGCGGTTGAGCAACAGGTTCATCGCCGGATCAGGGGTTTGCACTTGAACCGTCTCCAGCAATTTGTCCCAGCCTGCATTCACCTGCTGCCAGGCCGCCGCAATCTGTTCTGCATTTTGATATTGCTCAATTAGTCGCAAGGCGTCCGCTTGATTCGCGCCCTGGCCGATCAAGAAAAAGACTTCTTGCGATTCGCCCGGTTGCAGATCGATATGCAGTTGCAAGGCGGCGCACGGATCGAGACCAGGCTCGATGACGCTCGCCAGGCCAATACGATCAAGCGCAGCGGGCTGCCGAAGATTTCCCTTGCGCCCCATAAACTCGGTGCGATCCGCCGTCAAGCCATGCAGCCGCTGGCTGGCCGCGACGAACGCGACGCGCTCGCCAAATTCGGCGTTGTAGCTATTGCGCGCCAGGAGCGCTTGATGCTCGCTGTCATATTCTGAGACCACATATTGCTGCGCGGTGTCGCGCGTCACACCCAGCACCCATTCAGCGTAAAACGTCGCGGTGATGCGCCGCGGGTGCGCCCACAGGTTTGTCAGGCGCAGTTGCACAACCTTGACCGGCGCCTCCGAGGTTGCAAAGAGCCGCAAGCGCTGGGCCAGCCCGTGACTATTGTGCTCGAAGATCGAATAGCCGGCCCCATGTCGAATGAGGTAGGGTGCCGCCGCGCGACACGGCAGCGGGGTCGGCGACCAGACTTCGGCCGTTTCTTCGTCGCGCAAATAGATCGCTTCGCCCGGCGGATCGGCGATCGGATCGTTCGACCAGGGCGTGAGCCGGTTCTCACTGCTGTTGCCAAACCAGGTATAGCCCGCGCCGTTTTCGGAAACCGTGAAACCAAAATCGGGATTGGCAATGACGTTGATCCACGGCGCTGGCGTCCACCGTTCCGGCTCAAGGTAAATGACATACTCGCGTCCGTCCGCGCTAAATCCACCCAGCCCGTTGTCAAAGACAAGATCGCTGGGACGCGTAAGCGGTGGCGTGGATTCCAGCGTTGAATCGCCAGGCAGGGGAACAAAGGCAGGCAGCTGCGTCACGGGTTTGTGCAGCGCCTGCAATTGCTGCGCGAGTGAACCCCGCGTCCCGTCGAGCACGACGCGCGCGGCCGTTTCCAACAACACCCGATCGGCTTCGCTTAGCTGATCGGCATATAGTGTAAAAATGCCGCCGCGCCGATTGAACCAGTCCTCGCTGTTTTGTCGGACGAGGACGCGCTGGAGTTGACCGCGCAATTCTTGCCCGTATGTCATGCCCTGCTGATTGAGAATGACCAGATCAATCTGGATGCCCCGATTGCGCCAGTAGATGTGCGCCTGAAGCGCTTGCTGCACCAACACCAGGTCTTCCGTGGTGTTCATCCGCACCAGCAGGATGGGATAATCGCCGGAAATACTAAAGCGCCATAAGCTCGATTGTCCCTTGCGATTCGCGGCGAGAGTAGCGGCGTTCGTGCGCAAGGCGGCTCGCGGATAGATCAAGGCCGACAAGAGTTGTTCGATCTGTTCCAGATCGCTGACCGTCAGATCGAGTTGGATCAGTTCCGATTCGGCGCGCCCCCGCGCCTGTTCAAAGGCGCGCTCGATCGTTTGTGCGTCTCGATAGCGCTGTGCCAGCGTCAAGACCTTGTCGCGTGACCGCGCCGCCAACGTGATGAAACTCACTTGCGCCGAGGCATGCGGATGCAGTTCGATGATCTGGCCGAGCGCCATGATCGGATCGAGCGTTGCGCCAGTTGTGGCAGACAGCCTGCCATTCGCGCGCAAGGCTGCCGGCGCACGCAGCGACTGGCCGCGCCCCAGAAAGCGCGCCCGGTCGGTTTCATACGCGCCGGTGATGGGGTGCCCCGGCGAGACTGTCGCCGTATGAGCAAGGTAAATGAGTTCTTCACTCGCCGAACGAGGCCGCCGTCGAAAGAGCAGCGCGTTCGTGTCGGGCACATATTCGCTTTCGATGAATAGATTATTGAAGGCGGGATGACGCGCATCAGCCGCTTGCGGCGCGAGGATGATTTCGCCGTAACTGGTCAATGCGATGCGTCGGACGCGATCGGTGTGATTCGTGAGCGAGATGCGGCGAATCTCCACATCGTCTTCCGGCGCGACGGTGATCTCCATCGTCAAACCGAGGCCATGATCGTGACGCCGAAATTCGGCCATGTGCGGATAGAACTGCACGGTCTGGCTTTCAGGCCGCGCGGCCGTCGGTTGATCAGCGGCCGACCACACCTCGCCACTCTCAATGTCTTGAAGATAAATCCAGGTGCCGCAGTCCTCGCGGGTCGTGTCAGTGCGCCACCGCGTGAGGTCCAGATCCTGCCAGTTGCTGAAGCCAGCCCCCGCGCTCGTAATCAGCACGCCGTAATGTCCATTCGACAGGAAATGAACCTGAGGCGCGGGCGACTGCGCCGACACACCCCACGGCAAAGCGCTGACCTGCTGCCGGACGGGATCTTCCCGGGTGGCGCGCAAGTCATCGAGCTGCACCGCTTCGAGTGGCGCATCGTACGGCACCTTTTCTTGCAGGAACAATTCGACACTGCGCACGATCGGATCGGCGTGGAAGCGTCGCACCATGATGTTGTCGTGCAGGTAGTTGACGAGTGAGAGTAGGATCATGCCCTGATGATGCGCCATATACGAACGCACGATAGCGTGCGTTTCGCCGAGCGGCAGGCGCGGGAGCGAAAAATCAACTGACTCGTAGAAACCATGTGTGCCCAGCATCTGCAATTTTTTCAGGCGATCGATGTTGTCCATCACTTTGCGCGGGCGCAACGAGAGCGCCAGTAGCGAGGCGTAAGGGGTAACGACCAGGTCGTCGGGCAGATTCCGCTTGAACCCTAAGCCCGGCACCCCAAAGCTGCGATACTGATAATTCTGATCCGCGTCGAACGCATAATAACCCGATTCGGAAATGCCCCACGGCACTTTTTTCTGATTGCCAAAGGCAATTTGGTGATCTACGGCGGCGAGACAACTGTGGTGCAATAGCGTCCCCTCGTAACTCCGCATCATCAGCGAGGGCATCAGATACTCGAACATCGTGCCGCCCCAGGACAACAGCGCGCGTGTGCCGTCAATCTGAGTCAGTGGACGACCCAGGTGCAACCAGTGACTGGGTGGCACCTTGTCCTTGGCGATGGTCATAATGCTGGCGATCCGCGCTTCTGAAGCCAGCAGATCATAGTAGTTGTTATCCAGTCTTTCGGCGGTGACGTTGTAGCCGATGTGAAACAGCTGGCGCTGGGTGTCAAACAAGAACCCGAAATCCATATCCTGGAAATATCTTTCGGCCTGCTGGTCCAATTCTCGCAAGCCGATGGCTAAGACGCGTGCTGTCATCGGGGCGGATTCCAACTTCTCCGTCAGTCGTTGGCACCAATCGCGTGCTTCGGGCACCCACTCAGCACATTCAGGATAAGGCTGATCTAACTGACCTGTCAGCTGAGCCAGCCTGGTCTGTCCCGCTTTTAAGACCTGCGGCAGTTGGTCAAGTGTCGGCGCTGGGAGCAGGGCTTCGCGCAGAGCCTGCCACGCCGCGTGAATAGCCGCTGGAGCTTCTGGACGAGCAAACAGCCGGGGTGGCTGGCTCATCATCAACAACCAGGGGATCATCAACTCAATTTTGTCTTGTGCGCTTTCCAGGTGACTTCGCACCCCACGAACCGCAGTGTACAGACGGGGCAAAGTTTGTGCGTCCATGTCCTGCACGTGAGACTCGGCCAGCGATATGATCAAGTGATCGAGCTCGCTTAGTCCCACACCGGTCAGATCACTCAGTAGCGGGATCCAGGCGTCACGATCGGATTTGGCGGCCCCGACTTGTTGGCGGGTGCGCGCCAACCAGTTTTTGAGAGGCAGCACATCGGCCTGAAGACCGGTGTGCTCCGGGTCATGCACAATGTCATCGAGCAAGCTCAATATATCGAGTAATCCTTCCCAGGTCTCCCAGCGCAAAAGGGGAGCAGACAGCAAGGTCTGGCATGCCTGCCCCAACGTGCGCAGGCAGGCAGCCAGGTTGCCGCTATCCACGGTGGATACGTAACGCGGCGACAGCGGTTCGAGGCTGGACGTGTTGTACCAGTTCAACAGGTGGCCTCGATACCGCTCCAGTTTGTCCATGCTGTCAAACGTGTCGCGCAGCCGCGTGACCAGATCCAGCAACTCAATGTACCCCAGGTCATAAGCCGCCAGGGTGGAGAGGAGCAGCATTCCCAGGTCAGTGGGTGAGGTGTTGTGCACGACAATCCCACGCGGTTCTTCTTGAAAATGGTCAGGGGGCAGCCAGTGATCTTCAGGACCGACAAACTGTTCAAAAAAGAGCCAGGTGCGCCGGGCCAGGTTGCGCAGCTGTTGGCGCTCGTCGGCAGACAGCGGATCGGGGACGTGTTCGATCGGGCGGCTAATCCACCACGCGATCACCGGCGAAAGCAGCCAGACGATCAAGAGCGGCAGCGCCGCCAATAACGCGGTGGGATTGATCAAGATGATCAACCCGGCCACTGCGCCGGTTGACAATACCGCCCCAAGAATCTGGTTGAGCGTCACGCCGCCTGCAAAGACGCGCACCGTCTCCGCGTAGCTGGTCCATTGCAACAGGTGTTTGCGTGTGACAAAAAGGCGCACGAGCGTGGTTGCTATGCCACCGAGCGTGAGCAATGTTTCGTAGAGAATGAAGGCCAGCGCCAACACCCAACGCACGAGGGAGGTTTGAAACGCGCGGACAACCTGCCGCCAGGGACTCCCGCTCACGGCTTGAACCAGGCCGAGCACTAGACCGGTGAGCACCGGCACGGCGAGGGTCAGCCCGCCGGCGAGCATCCACATCAACGGCGAGCCGGGCAACCCCAGCCAGCCGGCCACAAACAGCGCGAGCAGAGCCGGCGCCAGCAGACTGCGGCGCAGGTTGTCCAGAATTTTCCAGCGGCCGATGACGGAGAGATCATTCGGGATCATGCCTTTGTCAACCGCGGGCACCCGCGGCAAGAGCCAGGGCAACAACTGCCAGTCTCCGCGAATCCAGCGGCGCTCGCGCCGCAGATAAACAAAGTAATGCGGCGGATAGTCTTCGTACAAGACGACGTCGGTGACTAACCCGACGCGCCCATGAATCCCTTCGATCAAATCGTGACTGAGTAACGCATTTTCCGGCATCCGCCCGGCGAGGCTGCGTTCGAAGGCGTCAATTTCATAGATGCCCTTGCCGACGTAACTCCCTTCGCCAAACAAATCTTGATACGCGTTGGACACCGCACGGGAGTACAAATCCAGGCCGACATCGCCGGCAAAGATGCGCGTAAAGCGCGAGCGGTTGACGCTGGTGGACGTGATCTCGATGCCAGGTTGCAGCAAAGTGTACCCGGCGATGACGGCGCCACTGCGCGGATCAAACTCGGCCCGATTGAGCGGATGCGCCAGCGTGGCGACCAGGCGGTGCGCGGCTTCGCGCGGCATCAGCGTATCGGCATCCAGCGTGATGACGTACTTGATCTC